>JAWWPH010000113.1:0-4437 GCA_033850875.1 Nocardioidaceae bacterium
AGGAGCTCGATCCCCTCGCGGCGGAGGACCTCGGCGAGGGCATCGCCGAGAGGCGCCGGCTCCCGGGAGAGGAGGTGCTCGGCCACGTCGGCGATCGCGACCTCCCCGCCGAGCCGGCGTACCACCTGGGCCATCTCGACCCCCACGGCACCGCCGCCCAGGATGAGGAGTCGGCGTGGCACCGCCTTCATGCCGGTCGCCTCGCGGTTGGTCCAGACGCCGTCGAGCTCGCGCAGGCCGGGTACCGGCGGCACCACCGGCTCTGCGCCGTTCGCCAGCACGACGTGATCGGCGGTGTGGCGAACACCGTCGACCTCGACCACGCCGGGTCCGGCGAGCCGGCCGCTGCCGCGCAGCAGGTCGATGCCTTGTTGGGCCAGCCAACGCTCCTGTCCGGCGTCGGAGTAGTCGGAAACCATGAAGTCGCGCCATGCCAGCGCCGCCTCGACGTCGACCTCGGCGTGCGCGGCCGCTTCGCGCGCCCCGTGAACCGCCTCGCCGGGCCGGAGCAGGGACTTCGACGGGATGCAGGCCCAGTAGGAACACTCACCCCCGACGAGCTCGCGCTCCACGATGGCCACGCGCAGGCCGCCCTCGGCCAGCGCGCCTGCGCAGTGCTCGCCGGGTGAGCCACCGCCCAGCACGATCACGTCGTAGTCGTTGCTCACGTCGGCAGCTCGTCGCCGGCGCGCTCGCGGACCATGTACAGCGCGTACCAGTCGGGCCAGTCGGGGTCGGCCTCGCCCGTTCGCTCCTCGTGTCTGCCGTGTGCTTCCGCCGCTCGCCGCAAGGCTTGCGCGAGATCGCTCACGGACTCGTACGTCGTGTCCATCAGCCCGTCTCTCTCAGCGGCCCGGCAGCCGGGTCTTGATCTCCTGGAGCAGCCAGCCGTTGCCGTCAGGGTCGCTGAAGGCGACGAACGAGCCGTAGTCGGCGTGATCCGGAGCCGGACCACTCTCGCGCCCTTCCGTGTGGGCGTGGTGGAAGATGCCCGTCACGTCGTGGAACGGCTCGCTGACCTCGACTCCACGCCCGTCGAGGTCCCTCCGCGCCTCGTCGATGTCGTAGACGGAGAGCTGCAGACCCTCGAACGACCCCGGGGCGACCGACGTGACGCCCTCTCCGAAGATGATCGAACAACCCGAGCCCGGGGGCGTCACCTGCACCACCCGGTACCCGTCCTCGACGGCGAGGTCGGCGTCGAGCCGCCACCCCAGCCGCTCGTGGTAGAAGCTCTTGGCGCGATCGACATCGGAGACGGGCACCACCACCACCTCGAGCCTCATCTCCCCGGCCCGTACCGGCGGGCTGGCCGTCGCGGTCTCGCCGCTTGCATGCGTGGTGCTCATCTGGCCCTCCATCGTTCGGTGGAGCCAGCTATGGCAGGGCGGCGGCGAGCGACCACCACGACGAGCGGCCCCGCGACGCTCCTCGTCCCGTCATTCACTGGCCTATGTGGACGTGTGTGCCAGCCTGCTCTGCGGGCGTCTCGGTCGTCAAGAATGGCAGTCGACCTCGAACGCGTACCAGGAGCATCTGCATGACCTCGACGAGAACATCCGGCGCGACCACACGCCCACTCGACGCGATGGCGGTGTCCGCCACCCTCGCCGTGAACGAGGAGATCGCCCGGCGCCGAGCTGCCGGGTTGAGCACGGTCCCTCTCGGGTTCGGGGAGGCCAGCATCCCGGTCCATCCGGAGCTGGTCGACGAGCTGCGGCGTCACGCGCATCGCGGCGAGTACGGCCCGGTCGCCGGCGCAGGGCGGCTGCGGGAGGCGGCGGCCGGCTACTGGTCGCGGCGCGGCGTCATGACGTCACCGGACGAGGTGGTGGCCGGTCCGGGCAGCAAGCCGCTGCTCTACGCGATCTTCCAGGCGCTCGGCGGCCCGGTGCTGCTGCCGAAGCCCAGCTGGGTGAGCTACGCGGCGCAGAATCTGCTGCTCGGCCAGGAGGCTCCGCTGGTGGCCGTTCCTCGTGGGCAAGGCGGCGTGCCCGAGCCTGACCGCCTTGCCGAGCAAGCCGCCCGACTGCGCGCCGAGGGACGCCCCGCGGCCGCGGTCCTGGTCACCATCCCCGACAACCCGACCGGTACGGTGGCCAGTCCTGGTCTCGTCCGAGATCTGTGCACCGTCGCCGCGGAGTACGACCTGGCG
Organism: Nocardioidaceae bacterium; assembly: GCA_033850875.1. Taxonomy (GTDB): domain Bacteria; phylum Actinomycetota; class Actinomycetes; order Propionibacteriales; family Nocardioidaceae; genus DASQEH01. The sequence goes on from JAWWPH010000113.1 coordinate 2,156, forward strand.
GTGATCTCCGACGAGATCTACCTCGACCTCGTGCACGACGACGCCACGCAGGTGCTGACGCCGGCCCAGGTCGCACCGGAGCGGACGATCACCACCACCGGGCTGAGCAAGAGCCTGGCCGTTGGTGGCTGGCGCATCGGTGTCGCCCGCTTCCCGTCCCGGTACGCGGATGTGGCCGGTAGGGCGCTCACGGCGGCCAGCGAGATCTGGTCGGCGCCCTCCCAGCCGGTACAGCACGCGGCGGCGTGGGCACTGACGGAGCCGCCGGTACTGCGCGAACGCGTCATCGCGAGTCGTGCGCTCCACGGGCGGGTGGCGCGGGCCGTGGCGGACGTCTTCCGGGCTGCCGGCGCGACCATGGCACCTCCCACAGCGGCGTTCTACGTGTACCCGGAGTTCTCTGGCCAGCGGGGTCGGCTGGCGGCAGCTGGGATCGACACGTCCACACAGCTCGCGGCCGTGCTCCTCGCCGAGCACGGGGTTGCGACGCTGCCTGGTACCGCCTTCGGTGACGACCCCGACCGGCTCTCGCTACGGGTGGCCACCCCCATGCTGTACGGGAGCACGGACGACGAACGCCACCGTGCTCTCGCCAGTGAGCACCCGGAAGCGCTGCCCTGGGTCGCCGACAGTCTGGCGACGGTACGCGCGGCGCTCGAAGGTGTGCTCGGCGATGCGGACCTGTAGGCGCTTCCGGTACATCGTGAAGCGTTCGCCGCACTGCAGAGAATCCTGACCGAAGGGCTTCCCGCCGAGACGAGTAGTGGGTCTGCTCATCAGGAACGGAATGGTTGCCCATGACGCTCCTCACGTCGCGCAACTCCGACCCGGCACACTCAATCAGTGTCGGCGTCGATCCGGTCGACCCGTGCAGCCGAGGCCGCGCGCGCCCAGCGCGGGTCGTCACAGCCGAACGGCTCAGCCGAGGCCGCAGAGCGACCAGAGGGTCGCAGCGGGCCAGAGCGTTGGCAGGGGAGCACAGGATGTGGCTGCGACCAACCTGGACGACGAAGGTTTCGAGTGCTGGCTGGGGGCTCGACGACGACCGAGTTGACAGGCATGGACGCCTACATCGAGGAGGGCTACCATCCGCACTAGTGGAGGTGGCTTATGACCGTATTACTCACGATGGACCTTCCGGTGAGCCGGGACATCCTCGAAGCCGTCAGCAGCCGGATGGGAGTCCATGACGATCCACCCGACGGGTTGGTGGTGCACGTCATGACCGAGACAGCCGACGGTGTCCGTGTCGTCGATGTCTGGGACAGCGTCGACCAGTTCACCCGGTTCAGAGACACTCGGTTGCTTCCAGCCATGGGCCAGGTAATGGAGTCGTCGGGGATAGCGATGCCGGACCCGGCACCGGAACCGGAGATCACCGAAGCGCACGACCTTGTGGTCGGGCACTGACCGAACCGCCACCAGGGACGCCCGTACAGCCGACACATGGGTGTCGTGCGCACTCGTTGCGGACCGCCGGCTCATGTCGCGGGAGCTGAATTCGCCACCGCTGCGCTGAGCAGTGCCGGCAGGTCAGCTGACGCTTCAGCAGGAGCGCCGGACTACATGTCGTAGTAGAGCTCGAACTCGTGTGGGTGCGGGCGGAGGGAGATCGGGAGCACCTCGTACGTGCGCTTGTAGTCGATCCAGGTCTCGATCAGGTCGGGCGTGAACACGTCGCCCTCCAAGAGGAAGTCGTGGTCGGCCTCGAGCGCGTCCAGGACCTGGGTAAGGGTGCCCGGGACCGTCTGGACCTCCTGGTGCTCGTCAGGCGGCAGCTCGTAGAGGTCCTTGTCGATCGGCGTGGGTGGCTCGATCTTGTTCTTGATGCCGTCGATGCCCGCGAGCAGCATCGCCGAGAACGCCAGGTACGGGTTCGCCGACGGGTCGGGGCAGCGGAACTCGATCCGCTTGGCCTTCGGGTTCGCGCCGGTGATCGGGATGCGGATGCAGGCCGAGCGGTTGCGCTGGCTGTACACCAGGTTGACCGGCGCCTCGAAGCCCGGTACCAGGCGGTGGTACGAGTTGACCGTCGGGTTCGTGAAGGCCAGCAGGGAAGGGGCGTGGGTCAGCAGGCCGCCGATGTAGTAGCGGGCGGTGTCGGACAGGCCGGCGTAGCCGGACTCGTCGTAGAAGAGCGGGTCGCCCTCGTCCCAGACCGACTGGTGGCAGTGCATGCCGGATCCGTTGTCGCCGAAGATCGGCTTCGGCATGAAGGTGGCTGTCTTGCCGTTCTTCCACGCCACGCTCTTGACGATGTACTTGAACTTCATGACGTTGTC
>JAWWPH010000115.1:0-3972 GCA_033850875.1 Nocardioidaceae bacterium
GACGCGCTGCGCACCTGGGTCGACCACGGCGTCGCCTTCGCACGCTCGCTTCCGGCCAAGTAGCGGCCCGTGCCTAAGGTGCCGACCAGTCAGGCACCGCGTTCCGCTCCCGCGTGTCCGTCGGCTCCATGAAGCGCAGGCCGTTGCCGAACGGGTCCGGTACGGTCATGACCCTGCCGAAGGGCATCTCCTCTGGGGCAGGCACCCAGACGGCCGGAGGCAGCACTTTGACAGTAGACCTCGCCTCGTTCAGTGCGCGGTGAAGCGCGTCGACACCTCGCATCCAGATGCCGACCGTCGAGCCAGGGTAGGGGTCGTAGCTGTCCTCGCTGAGATGAAGGGTGGTCCCATTCCGGGAGACCTGTCCGAAGAAGGCGGTCCCCGGGCCATTGCTCTCACCGCCCCAGTCGAGCTGGAAGCCGAGGAAGTCGACGTAGAAGGCGATCGCAAGCTCGACCGAGAAGATCCGGAACACCGGCACGGTCAGGTTCGCTGTCGAGAACGGACCGACGTCGCCGGCACCGGAGATCCTCGACAGGTCGTTGATCTTCGCGGACAGGACGTTCCAGCTGTGGAGACCGAACATCCGGGCCGTGATCTCCAGGCACTCGGAGTGCGAAAGGTCGAGATGGCGACGTTCGGCCAGCTCGTTGGACAGCGTCTTCGCCATGAGCTTGGCGTCGCGGAAGGTACGCATGGTCTGCTCCTCGCTGAGGCGAACCGTGCATCAGTGCTTGCGTTACTGACTCGATTCGCCGGCGGTGGCAGATCGGCAGGCTGAGCAGGAGGGACGCATTCACCATCACCTGAAGGTGGCAAGCAGCAGGCTGCGTCGGCCACCGACGAGGCTAGGGCTGGTGACGCACGTCGTCAAGGAGGCTGTGGCAGGATCGCGCGGTGGACATCGAGCTCCTGCGTGAGCAGACACCCGGCTGTCGGCATCGTGTGCATCTGAACAACGCGGGAGCGGCCCTGATGTCGACCGCCACCTTGGAAGCGATGCGTCACCACCTGGATCTGGAAGCAGAGATCGGTGGCTATGAAGCCGCCGACGCGGCGCAGGAAGCGGTCCAGGGTCCGTACGAGGGCGTGGCCCAGCTCATCGGTGGCCGGCCCGACCAGGTCGCGCTGTTCGACAACTCGACCCATGCCTGGAACGCCGCCTTCTACTCCGTCCCGCTCGGCCCGGGTGACCGCATCCTGACGGGCCGCGACGAGTACGGCAGCAGTGTGCTCGCCTACTGGCAGGTGAGCCGGCGTACGGGGGCCGAGCTTGTCGTCGTGCCGAACGACAGCTCCGGTCAGATCGACGTCGAGGCGCTCCGGGAGCTGGCTGACGAGCGCACCCGGCTCATCGGCCTGACCTGGGTGCCGACGAGCGGAGGGCTGGTCAACCCGGCTGCTCAGGTGGGCCGGGTGGCGCGCGACGTCGGTGCCCTGTACCTGCTGGACGCCACGCAGGCCGTCGGCCAGCTGCCGGTTGACGTGGAGGCGCTGGGCTGCGACCTGCTCACCGGTACCGGGCGCAAGTTCCTGCGCGGACCGCGAGGTACTGGATTCCTCTGGGTGGGTGACCGGGCGCTCGATCGTCTGGTCCCATTCGTCGTGGAGATCGCGTCCGCGACCTGGAACGGCGAGCGTGGGTTCACGTGGGCCGAAGGTGCTCGCCGGTTCGAGACGTGGGAGTACAGCTACGTCAACGTCCTCGGACTGGGCGCCGCGGTCCGGCAGGCGCTGGACCTCGGCGTGCACGCGGTCGGCGAGCGGGCCGTCGCGCTCGGCCGGAGCCTGCGCAACCGGCTACGGGAGCTGCCGGGGGTCACGGTCCACGACCTCGGCGTCGACCACTGTGCGATCGTCACCACCGCGGTCGCAGGCCACGACAGCGCGGACGTCGCCGAGGCCCTGCGCCGTCGCGGCATCAACGTCAGCGTGACCGTCCCGGTGGACAACCCGTTGGACACCGAGGACCGGGGTGTCCACCCGCTCGTACGGCTCTCGCCGCACTACTACAACACCGACGCCGAGATCGACCGCGCCGTGGACGCCGTATCGGACATCGTCAGCGGCCGCACCCGGTAAGCGGAGGCGTCGATCGAGATCAGGGCTCGCAGGCCGATCCGTCGCCGTCGCCGTCGAGCCCGTAGGGGTCGTCACCCGTCACGCGTACCGGCTTCTTCGCCGCAGCGATGTCGTCGCAGTTCAGGTCGGCGGCGCGAGGAAGGCAGGGGCTGTATCCCGGCTCACACCCGGGACCGGTACGTCGGTCGCTCACGGTGCTGCCGCCGCTGGTGGACGGCCGTGACGGCGCCGAGCCGACATACCTCCGGTAGGCACCGACCCAGTCCCGCGCCTCCTGGCGCTGGGCCGTCCGCAGGCTCAGGTCGCCTGCGCAGACGAGGCTGTGGAGCCTGTTCTCGAGCACGTCCTTCGTCCGCGCTCCCCATCGGCCGGCGTACGGCTCGGGCCACAGGTTGGTGATGGCGTTGGAGCCGCCGAGCTCCAGCGACACCAGGTGGTCGACCTCGTGCGCATAGGGAACGTGTACGACGTCGTACCTTCGGTACGCCTCTTCGCTCAGCGCCGACGGCACGTCACGGACGCTGGATGAATAGCCGACCACGCAGACCGTGGTAGCGCTGGCCGTGAGTACCGCACCGGGCGTGAGCCGCACATCAGGGACGTCCATGCGCGGTACCCCGTCGCGGTGCACGGCGGTGACCGGCTTGCGCTGGTGTCGACCGTGCCCACGACCTGTGCCGTCACCATGACGTGCTGCTGCTGAGTGCCGTACGGGCGTCGGGTCGACTCGAGCCGTGCTCGACGTGCCGGGCGGCGGTGCCGAACCTCCGGGCTGCAGTGATGCCGTCGCATGTCCGTGAGTCGACGCTACAGAGGCCCGGTCACCGGCGTCGGTGTTCGTCGCCGAGGTGGCGCCGCAGCCGGCCACGAGGCACCCAAGCCCCGCGACCCAGGCCCAGCGCCGCACGCGACCGTTCGACAGCCCGTGGTGACGCGTCGAGCTCACCCGTACCTGGGGCGGGGAGGACCGCTCTGGGCGGTGTCGACCGGCTGGATCATCGTGCCGCCGCCGACCGGGTCGGGCTCGAACGTGACGATCGGGCGCGTCAGGTACCAGTCGTCGAAGCAGTTGACGGGCATCGGTTTCGAGAGGTGGTAGCCCTGTGCCACATCGCACCCGAACTCCCTCAGCTCGTTGAGCGCCTCCAGGGTCTCGACACCCTCGGCCACGATGGTGAGCCCGAGGTTGTGGCCGAGCTCGACGACACTGCGCACGATGAGGGCGTCGTTGCGTTCTTCGGTCATGTTGGTGACGAAGGACCGGTCGATCTTCAGCTCCGTGACCGGCAGGTCCTTGAGCTGGCCCAGGCTGGTGTACCCGGCACCGAAGTCGTCGATCGAGATCCGCACGCCCAGCACGGCCAGCTGCCCGAGCAGGAACTGCGCGCGCCCGGGCTCCGTCATCAGGGCGGACTCGGTGATCTCGAGCTCGAGCATCTTGGCGGGCACGTCGTGCAGGGTGAGGAGACGTTGGACCATGGCCGGCAGATCCTCGTCGAGGAGGTTGCGTGCGGAGAGGTTCACGGCGACCTTCATCGGCCGGCCGTCGTCGGCCCAGATGCGACTCTGGTGCAGCGCACGGTCCAGTACGTAGCGCATGAGCGGTCCGATCAGACCGGTGTGTTCCGCCACCGGGATGAACTCGTCGGGCTGTACCAGCCCACGCACCGGGTGCTCCCAGCGGATGAGCGCCTCGACGCCGACGACGTCGCCGGTGCTGATGCTGATCTTGGGCTGGTAGTGCAGGACGAGCTCGTCTCGACCCAGAGCCCGGCGGAGGTCTCCGAGGAGGGCCAGCTTGGCGGGGGAGTGCCCGTCCACCGCGGGGTCGTACGCGAAGACCCCCAGATTCTGGGTCTTCGCGACGTACATGGCGATGTCGGCTCGCTG
>JAWWPH010000126.1:0-12797 GCA_033850875.1 Nocardioidaceae bacterium
GCCTCGGCTGAGCATGGCGAAGGTCGGCGCCGGATGCATCTGCTCTCTGAACCCCAGCTGCGTGCAGAAGAAAGCGATCGCCGCGTCTACGTCGTCAACGATTTACCGCACACTCACCGACGCCACACGCCACCTCCCTATGCCTGCTTCGCATCATGTCGCCAACGCCTCGCACTCGTCCACGCCGGCCCACAGAACCCTCGGCGGCCTCGATCAGCCGAAGCAGAGCCGATGCCCGCCGGCCGGCCTCGCGACGGTCAGTCACCACCCGGAGCGCTGCCAGGGTCCGCGACCGTCGCGGCCAGCCACTCGAGCTGACGGCCGCGTTGGAAGCCCTCGCCGCCCTCGTGGTCGTTGTACTCGTACACGGTGATCTCCTTCGGCCCGCCGTAGGCGTTGTAGGCGGCGAACACCGTCGACGGTGGACACGTCTGGTCCATCAGGGCGACCGAGAACAACGCGGGCGCAGTCGCCCGCTCCGCCAGCACCGCAGCATCGAAGTACGCGAGGGTGTCGAAGACGGCGCTCACCTGGTCGCGGTGTGACTTGAGGAAGCGAACCAGCTCCGTGTAGGGGTCGGTGAGCGCGACCTGTACTGCCCGTGCGAAGTCGCAGAGGAACGGCACGTCGGGCATCACGGCGGCCACGTCCCGGGTGAGGGCGGCGACCGCCAGGCTGATCCCACCTCCTTGGCTGCCGCCGGTGACGCAGACCCGGCCCGGGTCCACGTCGGGATGCGACCGGAGCGTCTCGACCGCCCGGACGGCGTCGGTATAGACGCGGCGGTAGAAGTAGTCCAACGGGTCCTGCACGCCTCGGGTCAGGAAGCCCGGCTGCGAGGGTCCTGCGCCGACCCGGTCGGCCGTGTCACCGACGGCCCAGCCGCTGCCCTGTCCGCGAGTGTCGACGACCAGGTGCGCGTACCCGGCTGCGGCCCAGAACGTGTAGTCGTGACACAGCCCCCGACCGCCGTTGTAGCCCTGGAACTGCACCACGCCCGCCAGCCGCCCGCTCCCGCGAACCGCGGCGGCCGGGAGGTGCAGCCAGGCCCGGACCCGGTCGCCGCCGAAGCCACTGAAGGCGACGTCATAGGTTTCGACGGTCACGAGCCCCGACTCGACCCGCTCGAAGGTCGGCGCCAGGGCCTGCGCCGCGGCCTCGGTGAGGGTCTGCTGCCAGAACTCCTCGAGATCGGGCGGCGGAACGGCGGCACGGCGATAGCTGCGAAGCTCCTCCAACGGCAGGTCGATCTGGGCCATCAGGACGCCCCGCCCGCGGCGAAGGAACCGGCCCGCTTCATGACCGCGAGCCCTTCTCCACCGTGACGTCGGGCGTCAGGTGGCGGTCGGGACCGACTACTCGTACGTCGCCGGTGAGCTCGACCTCGACGACGGCCCGGATGTCGCTGCTCGAGGCCCCGACCCGCAGCTCCACCGGGCCGGGCTCGACGATACGGGACTTGGCGCGACCGGTGAACGAGGTGAGGTCGGCGTGCATCGCGACCTCGACCCGGACGCGTTCACCCGGCTCCAGGTCGACCCGGACGCAGCCGATCAGCCGGACGACCGGCCGAACGACCGAGGCGACGGGGTCGTGCAGGTAGACCTGGACCACCTCGCTCGAGGCCCGGTCGCTCTCGTTCGCCAGGCCGACGGCGATCCGGCAGACGTCGTCGGTGCCCCAGTCAGGCCCGGTCAGCCGTTCCACACCCGTCCAGGTGACCGGCGCGTACGACAGACCGTGGCCGAAGGGGAACAGCGGCGTGGGATCCACGACGCTGACCTCGCTGCGGAGGCCGAGCCTGGCCGCGAGGTAGCTGCTGGGCTGGGTGCCGCCGGCCTGGGGGAAGCTGACCGGGAGCCGGCCGGACGGGTTCGTGCGGCCGCTGAGCACGTCGCCGAGCGCCGGTGCGCCCTCCTCCCCCGGGAAGAAGCCGCACACCGTCGCCGCCAGGCGGTCGGCATGACTGGACAGCTCGTACGGGCGCCCGACGAGCAGTACGAGCACGACCGGTGTGCCGGTGGCGAGCACGGCGTCGAGGAGCTCCGCCTGTCGGCCGGGGAGTGCCAGGTCGGAGGCATCACAGCCCTCGCCCGACGTCCCGCCGCCGAACAGCCCGGCCTGGTCTCCGAGCACAGCGACACAGACGTCGGCCTGCTCCGCCGCGCGGGCGGCCGCAGCGATGCCCTCGTCATCACCGCCCAGGACCGGGCACCCTTCCTGGTACTCGACCTGGTAGCCCGCCGGGTCGTTTCGCAGGGCATCCACCAGGCTCGCGATCTCGACCCCCATCGGCACCTGCGGGTGGTGGACTCCGACGTGCATCGGGAAGGAGTAGCAGCCCAGCATCGCGCGCGGGTCGTGAGCTCGAGGGCCGACGACGGCGAGCCTCAGGTTCGGTGCAAATGGGAGCGTGCCGTCGTTGCTCAACAGCACGATCGAGCGACGCGCGAGGTCACCGGCCACGGCCCTGGACTCGGGACGGTCGAGCGTCTCACCGCCTTGGCGCAGGTCCCGCTCAGGAGTCCAGTCGCTGTCGAGCAGCCCGAGCTCGCCCTTCTGTCGCAACACGCGGACGACGGCCCGGTCGACGGACGCCTCGAGCGTTCCGTCCTCGCCCAGGGCTTCCAACAGCGGGGTGCCGAAGCCGTTGACGGTCGGCAGCTCGACGTCGAGCCCGGCCCGGAGGGCCTCGACCGCGGCCTGCTTCGCCGACCCCGCGACTCCGTGCAGCGTCTGCAGGAAGGTCACCGCGAAGTAGTCCGCCACCACCGTGCCGGTGAAACCGAGCGACTGGCGCAGCAGGACGTCGAGGGTGGACGGGTCTGCTGCGACCGGGATCCCGTCGGTGGCGGTGTAGGCGTTCATGACCGACCTGGCACCCGCCCGCAGCGCCATCTCGAACGGTGGGAGCACCACGTCTGCGAGCTCCCGTTCGCCCATCGAGACCGGGGCGAGGTTCCGCCCCCCGGTCGAGGCGGAGTACCCGAGGAAATGCTTCAGCGTCGAGACGATGCCCGCGGACTCCAGGCCACGGACATAGGCGCTGCCGATGAGGCCCACCAGTTGGGGGTCCTCACCCATGGTCTCCTCCACGCGACCCCAGCGAAGGTCACGAACCACGTCGAGGACCGGCGCCAGGCCCTGGTGCACACCCAGACCGCGCATCGTCTCACCGATACGGCCGGCCATCGACTCCACGAGGTCGGGATCGAAGCTGGCGGCCCAGCACAGCGGGGACGGGAAGATCGTCGCCTGCCACGCGGCGAGCCCCGTCAAGCACTCCTCGTGCACGAGCGCCGGGATGCCGAACCGGTTCGCCCCCGCGACCTGGCGCTGCGCCTCCGCCAGGGTCCGCATGCCCACCGCCGGCTCGACCGGGGCCGTCCCGAAGGGTCTGGTCAGCTGGCCGATCCCACCGCGGATCGCGTCAACCCAGTCCATGACCTCCGGGAGCATCTCGTGCTGGTGGGGCGCCATCTCCCCAGGCGCCGCGTCCATCCCGACCCAGAGGCCGTAGAGCTGTGACACCTTCTCCTCGAGCGTCATCTCCGCGACGAGGGCACCAACCCGCTCGTCGAGAGGACGGCTCGTGTCGTGCCACGGACGCGGCGTCGAGTCGACGTCGCGGCGGGGCTCCACGTCGGGTTGTGACGACATCAGGCACTCCCTCCATCGGGCTGCTCACTCGGTGACGGTCCGGTCAGGCCTCTAGATTGCGCGGGTGGAGTGTCGCACGACAAGCCGGGTGGCCATGGTCAGGTGCGTGTCCTCGACGGGTTCGCCACGGATTAGCCGGACGAGCATGGCCAGCGCGTCGTGGCCCATCTGCCGGATGGGCTGCTCGACGGTCGTCAAGGGCGGGCTGGTCATCGCGGACTCGGGGATGTTGTCGAAACCGACGACGGACAGGTCGTCGGGCAGCCGCCAGCCCAGCCCGTTCGCGACCTCGATCACGGCCATCGCCGACAGGTCGTTCGCGGCGAACACAGCCGTCGGCGGCGAAGGCCGGGTCAGCAGGTCCTGCGCCGCCGCCTGCGAGATGTCGGGGTCGAACGCGCCGAGCACCAGCAGGCTCTCGTCGACCGCGATGCCTGCCTGCGACAGCGCCTGGCGGTAGCCCTGTTCGCGCAGCTGCGCCGAAAGCAGGTCGGGGCGACCGGTGATCATGGCGATCCGACGGTGTCCCTTCTCGATCAGGTGCCGTACGCCGGACTCGGCGCCGGCGAGGTTGTCCGCGACCACGGTCGGAAGCTCGGAATGACCGGTATGCGGGTCGACGGCCACGATAGGCGCGTCGTACCGGACATCGGTCACGGTGGGTGTCACCAGTACGGCACCGTCGACGAGGGTGCCGACCAGTCGGGACAGGTAGCGGCGCTCCCATCCGACGTGCTCGTCGAAGCGCCCGCGAGCCGAGTACACGACCAGCTCGAAGCCCGTGCCGCGGATCGCGTCGGCGGCCCCCTTCAGGACCTCCGTACTGAAGGGCTCGAAGTCCGCGACCAGGATCCCGATGACGGAGGTGCGGTGGTTGCGGAGGCTGCGTGCCACGAGGCTCGCCTCGTAGCCCAGCTCCTCGACGACCTGGGTGACACGCGCCGACGTCGCACTCGCTATGCCGTAGCGGCCGTTGAGGACCTTCGAGACCGTCGAGACGGATACGCCGGCCGCCGATGCCACCTCCTGCATGGTGACCCGGCGGGACTGGTGCATGCCGACACCCTAACGATGGAAAACGTTATCGACAACGATTGACAGCGTCTGGAAACCGAAGCCATGATGACGGAGCGGGAGGGTCAACGCCCGCGCTCTGGCCACGCTGAAGTCGTGAGAAGAGGTACGCACATGCGGAGGAATCGTCGTTGGGCAGCTGTTGCCGGACTGGTCGCTTCGCTCTCCCTTGTCGCCGCCTGCGGGAGCAACGGCGACGACGGGAGCGGGGGCGGTAGCGGCTCACAGAACGCCGGTGGTGCCGTCACACTGACCTGGTGGCACAACGCGACCGCCGATCCGGGCAAGTCCGAGTGGCAGAAGATCGCCGACAGCTACCACGCCCAGCACCACAACGTCAGCTTCACCGTCGACCCGATCCAGAACGAGCAGTTCAACTCCAAGGTGCCGGCCGCGCTGGAGTCCAGCAACCCGCCCGACCTGTTCCAGCAGTGGGGTGGCGGGGCCGAGGCGACACAGGTTCAGTCCGGCAAGCTGATGGACATGACGTCGCAGGTGTCGTCCTGGGTGAACCAGCTCGGGCCCTCGGCCAAGGGCTGGCAGGTCGACGGCAAGTGGTACGGCATCCCGTACGACTACCACATCGTGGGGTTCTGGTACCGCAAGGACCTGTTCCAGCAGGCGGGGATCTCCTCGCCCCCGAAGACGATGTCGGAACTCGACAGCGACGTCTCCAAGCTGAAGGCGGCGGGCATCTCCCCCATCGCCATCGGGAGCAAGGACCGCTGGCCTGACGCCTTCTACTGGGAGTACTTCGTCCTGCGTGAGTGCCCGCAGGCGACCATCGCCTCGTCGATCGCGAAACAGGACTTCAGTGACGCGTGCTTCACCAAGGCGGGCACCGACATGAGCTCGTTCCTCAAGACCAACCCGTTCCAGAGCGGCTTCCTCGGCACGCCGGCCCAGCAAGGTGCCGGCAGCTCCGCGGGCCTGGTGGCGAACGGCAAGGCGGCGATGGAGCTCCAGGGCGACTGGGAGATGGCCGTCATGCCGTCCCTTGCGACCGACAAGAACTTCGCACAGAAGATGGGGTGGTTCCCCTTCCCGTCGGTGCCGGGAGGGTCGGGCGACCAGGGCGCGGGCCTCGGTGGCGGCGACGGCTTCTCGTGCACGTCACAGGCGACGAGCGCCTGCCCGGACTTTCTGAAGTACATCACCAGCACGCCCGTGCAGAAGCAGCTGATCAAGTCGCTGGCCGTCACGCTGCCCTCGAACCCTGGAGCCAACAGTGCCATCAGCATCCCGACGCTGAAGGTCGTCTTGAAGTACCTCGGCGGGGTGTCGTACAACCAGCTGTACTTCGACCAGGCGCTGCCCACCAACAGCGGCCAGGCGCTCGACTCGGCGGTGGCCGACTACTTCGCGGGCAAGGGATCGCCGTCGAGCATTGCCGCGTCGGTCGCTCAGGGCGCGGGACCCTGAGCGCCGCCCGGTGCTAGGTCGGCGCACGTGACCGTAAGCGAGACATCGACCGCGTCAGCAGGCCCGGCGAGAACCGCGCCCGCGCCCATCGAGGGCCGCAGCTCGGGGCACGCCGGCCGCTGGCGCCGACGGGCCGAGCTGACTCTGCTCATCGGGCCGGCCGCGCTGCTGTTCATCGGCTTCGTGATCGTACCGATGGTGGTGGCGGTCCATTACAGCGTGTACCGCTGGAGCGGCTTCGGCCCCTTGACCGACAAGGTCGGGCTGCACAACTACTCGTACGCGCTGCACGACCCGGACTTCCGCGCCTCGGTGTTGCACAACGCGATCATCGTCGCCCTGTCGCTGCTCCTCCAGCTGCCGCTCAGCATCGCCCTGGCGCTGCTGCTCAACAGGAGGATGCACGGCCGGGCGGCACTGCGGCTGATCGTTTTCGCTCCCTACGTGATGTCGGAGGCGATCACGGCCGTCATCTGGCTGCTGATGCTGCAGCCGCACGGCTTCGTCGACCAGGTTCTCGACGTCGTCGGGCTGGGCGGCTGGACACACCAGTGGCTCGCCGACCAGCACGTCGTGCTCTACACGATCTTCGTCGTGGCCACGTGGAAGTACATCGGCTTCGGGATCATCTTGCTCCTCGCCGGTTTGCAGGGCATCGCGCACGAGCTGCACGAGGCGGCCGCCCTGGATGGCGCGAGCGCCTGGCAGGTGACCCGGTGGATCACCCTGCCGCTGCTCGGTCCGACCATCCGGATCTGGATCTTCTTGTCGGTGATCGGCTCGCTGCAGCTGTTCGATCTCGTCTGGATCATGACGCTCGGCGGTCCGGCCAACGCCTCGGACACGATGTCGGTGTACATGATCGACCACGGCTTCCGACGTTACGAGTTCGGCTACGGCAGCGCCGTCGCGGTGATCTTGTTCCTCATCTGCTTCGCTTTCGCGCTGGTCTACCAGCGCTTCGCGCTGCGACGCGATACCGAGGGTGCCATGACGCGGGCGGTCGGCTGATGTCGTCGACCGGAGCCGCGTCGCCGAACTGGCGCAGGCCGCTGACGACCGCCCTCGCGTACGCGGCCGCCATCTCGATCGCGGCGGTCACGCTGGTACCGCTCCTGTTCGTCTTCATCGGCGGCTTCCGCACCACGCCGCAGATCAACGCGTCCCCCACCGGCCTGCCGCATCCGTGGGTGCTCGACAACTACCGCGCGATCGTCACGTCGTCGCTGTTCTGGCGCTTCATCGTCAACAGCGCCGTCATCGCCTTCCTCGCCACGGCCATCACGGTGGTCTTCGGTGCGATGGCGGCCTTCGGCCTGTCGCGGTACGCATTTCGCGGCAGGGAGGCGATCTACGCCTTCTTCACCATCGGTCTGCTCTTCCCGCTGAGCGTGGCCTCGCTCCCGCTCTATCTGTGGCTGCGGGACCTCGGACTGCTGGAGAGCCGGTTCGGGGTGATCCTGCCCGAGGCCGCCTTCTCCCTGTCGATCACCATCGTGATCCTGCGCCCCTTCATGCGCGACATTCCCGGAGAGCTCGAGGACGCGGCCCTCGTCGACGGCTCGACGCGGCTGGGGTTCTTCTGGCGGATCCTGCTGCCCCTGTCCCTCCCCGCCATCTCGACCGTGGCGATCCTGGCGTTCGTCACCAGCTGGAACTTCTTCCTGCTACCGCTCCTCGTCTTCAACAACCAGGACCACTTCACCCTCCCGCTGGGCGTCGCCGCGTTCCAGACCCAGTACTCCCAGGACACCGCACGGGTGCTCGCCTTCAGCGCACTGTCGGTCCTGCCGACCCTTGTCTTCTTCCTCGCCGCGGAGCGCCGGATCGTCGGAGCGCTCGGCGGCGCCGTCAAGGGCTGAGAGGTATCAGCGACTCGCACACTCTGTCCCAGATGGGCGGACGGCAGCAATGATGGGCCATGACCATTCTTGATCCTCCGCAACCGCTGCACGTTGATGGGTCGTCGGTACAGGTCCTGAACCACCTCGACTTCCTCTGCCGGATCGTCCTCCCCAGTGAGGCCACGACCGGCGCCTTTGCGATGGTCGAGGAGCGGGGACGGCTGGGGTGCATGACACCACGGCATATCCACCGACGGGAGGCGGAGACGTTCGTCGTTCTCGACGGTGCCCTCGAGGGCTGGTGTGAGGGGCGGAGTCTCTTGGTGGAGGCAGGCAGTTCGATCTACTTACCCGCGGGCCGTGAGCATGCTTTCCGGGTGGCGTCGGAAACGGCCCACTTCTATACCCTGATCAGCCCTGGTGGCTTCGAGTCGTTCTTCACTTCAACGGGCAGTCCGGTCGCACAGCCCTTCGATGGCATGCGTCCGGTACCCGGCCCCGTGCCGCCCGACGCCGTGGCGGCTCTTCAGCAGGTGTTGCAGCCACTGGGGTGCACGATCACCGGGCCACCGCCCTTCGACTCACCCGCAGCGGGACCGTGACTGCTTACGGAAGCCCGCGGGTGTCGTCGATGACCCGTTGTGCCGGCGAGTGACCCAGACTGAGTGCTCTGACTCCGACGAGGACGGACTTCTCGGCCGGGCCCGCCGCGACGGGGACCGATCCCGCCTGGCCCGATCGCCAGCGCGGCACTGCCGTGCGGGGCGGCGGAGGGGCTGCGACCCGCTCAACGCCTTCCCACCGACCGCGCGATGCGAGGATGGCCGCATGAGCGTGACCGCCACCCATATTCGTGAAGCCACCTCCGAAATGCAGCGTGCCCTCGGGGACGCCGCGGATGCGGACTGGAGCGTGCCCGCCGGAGACCTCGAGTGGTCCTGCTGGTCAACCGGCGGACACATCGCAGACGACCTCTTCTCGTACGCCTCGCAGGTGATCGCGCAACCCATTCACGGCTACCTGCCGATCGAGGCGAACATCGAAGCGAGGGCCACGCCGGCCGAGCTGCTCGAGTCCGTCGTGATGTGCGGTGGCCTTCTCGGCCTGGCCGTCTCGGCTGCCTCACCGGCTGCGCGCGCCTTCCATCCCTGTGGCCTCTCCGACCCGGAAGGGTTCGCCGCCATGGGGGTCGTCGAGGTCCTGGTGCACACGCACGACATCGCCGGCGGGCTGGACCTCGCCTGGGCGCCTCCCGATGACCTGTGCAGCGGCGCGCTGGATCGGCTGTTCCCGGACGCACCGGCAGGGCCGCCGGCGGCCGTGTTGCTGTGGTGCGCTGGCCGTGCACCCCTGGGTGGCGTCCCGCGCCGAACGACCTGGCGCTGGGACTCGTCTGTACGACCTTGAGCCCTGGCAGCTTGCCTCGTCACGTCGTACCGCGTGGGCCGGGCGTGGCGAAGCGACCCCACCCACCCTTCGCGGCAGCCCTCGCGTATCGCTCCGTACCCGAGGCGCTCAGAGGTCCACCACGAGGTCCGCGGCCGGCTGTGCCGAGCAGATGAGCACCTCGCTGTCTCCCGGGGGCTCGAGCGGCGCTATCGCGTACGAGGCCTCCCCCGACAGCACCGCGGTGGCACAGGTATGGCAGACGCCGGTACGGCACGACCACTGCGTGGGGACGTCACACGCCTCCGCCAGCTCGAGCACCGATGCGTAGGTGTCCGACCACGCGGCCGTCAGCCCGGAGCGGGCGAAGGTCACCGCCGGGCCGTTGCCGGCCGGGCCGGGAGGCTGGTGCGGCGGGGGCAGGTCCGCTGCGATGACGCCGGGGTTGATCGGCGGTCGCGACCCGAACCGCTCGGTGTGGACACGAGCAGGTTCGATGCCCACTCCGGTGAGGGCCACCACGGTGTCGGCCATGAACGTCTCCGGGCCGCAGACGTATGCGTACGCGTCGGTCGGGAGGCCGAGGCCCGCGATGGCCTCTGCGGTGAGCCGTCCCGCCCGGACACCCGAGTCTGATGCGAGCGGCTCCCCCGGGGTCGTGTAATAGACGAGCGAATGCGCCGACGGCAGCCGGCCGAGCAGGTCGGCCACCTCCCGCGAGAAGGCCTGGCTCTCCATGTCGTGCGTGGTATGGATCCACCACACGACGCGCGGGCTGTGCTCACGCGCGAGGCGGTACAACATCGCCAGTAGCGGTGTCACGCCGATGCCCGCCGATATGAGCAGCACGGGCTCGGAGCCTTCACCGAGCACGAAGCCGCCCCTCGGAGCCGCGACCTCGATCCGGTCGCCGCGTTGCAGGTGTGCGTGGAGGTAGGAGCTGACCAGCCCGTGCGACTCACGCTTCACGCTGATCCGGTAACGGCCGCCGTCCGGGTCGCTGGACAAGGAGTACGTCCGTACCGGCACGGGGTCACCGGCGCCGGGTACCCGGACGGTGAGGAACTGCCCGGGCAGGTACGCGGGCAGCGCGTCGTCCCCGGCGAGCTCGAACGACGTCACCGACGCGTTCTCGGTCACGACATCGGCCACGGTGAGAGTACGAAAGCCCGCCCAGGCAGCCGGTGGCGCCACCGCGACGCCGGCCGGCCGAGCCTCCGCGCCGTGTTCGAGCATGCTGCGGAACGACTCGCGCCAGCCCGGGCTCAGGGCCGGGATCTGCAGGGCCGCCGCCAGCTGTTCCTCGTCGTGCCGCGGCAGGTAGAGCAGCGCATCGACATCGGCGACACTCAGCGAGTGCGGCCACCGGGCGATGCGCACGATCTCGTCACCCGCGTTGACGCGTCCCTCGGTGATGACGCGCAGGTAGAAGCCCGGGCGGTGGTGGCCGACGAGGAGTGACGGGAGCTGCGGCTCGCCCATGCGCATCCCGACCCGGAAGCAGGTGACGCGCGGCTGGGTGACCTCGAATACCGCCTCGCCGATCCGGTAGCGGTCTCCGATGCAGACCTCGTCGTCGCTGAGTCCCTCGACGGTGAAGTTCTCCCCGAAGGCGCCGTGTTCGAGGTCGTCGCGGCCGAGGAACTCCTGCCAGTGACGGTAGGACTCGACCTGGTAAACCAGTACGGCACGCTGCTCGCCGCCATGCCCCGCCAGGTCGCCCTGCCCGTCACCATCGATGTTCAGGCGGCGGACCATGCGCGGCCCGACCACAGGGCCCTTCCAGACTCCGGTATGTACCGTCCGACCTCGCCACGCCACGTCCTTCGGCATCCCGACGTTGACCGACAGCAGGGTCGCCATCGCCTCACCAACTCCGATCTGTCCGGCCTGGCCCGACGGCGCGCCCGGCGGGTGATGCTCGTGAACGGCCAGCACCGTGGCGCCCTCGGACATCATGCCCTGGTCTGGGAGCCGCCCGACAGGGTCGCCCGCAGCGCGACGTCACCGCGAACGTCTGACACGTCGGTGGACCATTCGCGCCGCGGTGGCCCGCCGACTGACTGGAGCCGGGTCGGCGAGAGGCGTCGAATGCCGCGCGAGACTCGACTCGGCCAGGTGTCGGGGCGGTGGGCACCGCTGGACCTCTTCGGCGAGCGTCATTGGGTGCACAAGCGCTTCCACCAGCAAGTCACGGACGCCGACCACGAGGCCGGCTTCGTGTACTAGGAGGGGTGTCTAGGGGGCCGCTCGGGTCCTGGTCGCGGGCCGTGGAGCTTCGCGACGCCCCGGCCGCGGCGTCGTCACAGGTCCAGGTCAGTCAGCCCCGGGTGGTCAGCAGGTCGCGGCCCGGCGAGGTCCCATCGGAACTTTCGGGCAGTCTCGTCGATGGCCACGTCGTTGATGCTCGCATGGCGTCTGGACATCAGTCCGTTCTCGTCGAACAGCCAGTTCTCATTGCCGTACGACCGGAACCACGAGCCTTCGTCGTCGTGCCATTCGTACGCGAACCGGACGGCGATGCGATCGCCGTCGAACGCCCACATCTCCTTGATCAGCCGATAGTCGAGCTCTGTGAGCCACTTCCGGCTCAAGAAGTCGATGATCGCCGCACGCCCCTCGAAGAACTCGGAGCGGTTGCGCCACCTGCTGTCGGGACTGTAGGCGAGCGCAACCTGTTGCGGGTTGCGACTGTTCCAGCCGTCCTCCGCGCGGCGCACCTTCTCGATGGCAGCGTCGCGATCGAACGGCGGGACCGGAGGTCTCACGTCCATGGCCGGCCTCCTTTCACGGCGGTCGGAAAGAATGCTCGCCTTCCGGCTCCGCGGCCGACGAGCGTCAGCTGCCGCCCGCGTTGAGGGCGGTGAGCAGGACCAGGACCACGGTAGCGACAGCAAACACACCGTGGGTGACGACGACCGCCTGCGGGATACGTTGCTCGGCAAGCAGGGTGGAACGAGTGCCTACGGCGCCCCCCGCACCCCCCTCGAGCCGCCGGCCCCCCGGCGAAACCCGGGGGAGCCGGTCTGCCGGCGTCACCGGCCCGCCGGTCCTTGAACCACCTGCACACGAGTGTGTCACCCAGTCCGGCGACCACGACCAGGTCGACGAAAGCGACCCAGGCGAGGCCTTGGCTGTCGTTGATCCCCGGGTGGATCCCTTCGCGGATGAGCACACTCTGCTTCCCGCCCTCGGGATGCACCTGCGAGACTCGGCATTCCCCGAGGACCACAAGCAGCACATCGTCCGGATGGTGAGCACCTCGATCTGATCCCTCGGGGTGGGACCGCGCTGTCCACTACCGCCTGACGGCACGGTGAGGGCCGCGGCTCGGGCTTCGGCGCACGGCAACAAAAAGAGCCGGAGCAGGGCAGAATGGGCTATATGACTCTGCGTAGGGATAGAACTACG
>JAWWPH010000131.1:0-3257 GCA_033850875.1 Nocardioidaceae bacterium
TGGCAGAGCACGGCAGCGAATCGCTCGCCGCTCGCGGCCCGGCTGGCGTCCTCACCCGGACCCTCGACGAGCCGGACCCGACGGCGCACAGCCGGCGGCTCGTCGGCGACGCGTTGTTCGGCCTTCGCAAGCATGGCCGCCGACGAGTCCAGGACCGTGACCTGGTACCCCAGCCGGGCCAGCGGCAGAGACTGATGTGCCGCCCCACCACCGACATCGAGCACCGTCGCGGGAGGCTCCGGCAGATGGGCGAGGAGCTGTCGATGCAGGACGAACGTGCGTACCTGCCCCTTGACCGTTGCGTACGCGCCGTCGACGAAACGATCGGCGAGTACCGCCCAGGCGTCATCGGGCACGGCGCAATGGTCTCACCGGGCCGCCCGGGCGTGGGCGGCCGAGCGGACCAGGTGGTCGCGCTCGGCGACATTGGTGGCGCGGCGGGCGGCCTCCGCGTACGCCGCGGCGGCCGCGGACATGTCGCCGCCGAGCTCGTACAGGTGACCGCGGACGGCGTACCAGCGGTGCCGCTCACCGATCACCTCGCGCAGCCGGTCGGTCTCGCGCAGTCCCGCGGCCCCGTCGAGGACGTGACCCACGGCGACGGCGCGGGCGAGGACAGCGGCGGGGTCCAGGCGCACGGGGTCGTCGGTGAGGGCGACGAGGTCGTCGTACCAGGCGAGGATCTGCGGCCAGTCGGTCTCCTCGGCGCTCTCCGCGTCGTCGTGCAGGGCGGCGATGGCGGCCTCGACCTGGTAGCGGCCGGGGCGTTGAACGGCCAGTGCCGACTGCAGGACGCGCACGCCCTCGGCGATCTCGCGCTGATTCCACAGCCTGCGGTCCTGCCGGTCGAGTGTGACGAGGCGGCCCTCGGGGTCGACCCTCGCCGGCAGGCGGGCGTGGTTGAGCAGCATCAACGCGAGCAGCCCGCTCGCCTCCGGTTCGTCGGTGGCGAGGGTGAGCTGGCGGGCGAGCCGGATGGCCTCCTTCGCCAGGTCCAGGCGGCCCCCGTGACCCGCCGTGTACACGAGGTAGAGGACGCGCAGCACGACGGCGAGGTCACCGGGCCGATCCAGGCGTCGCCCGTGCAGAGTCCGCTTGGCTCTGCTGATCCGCTGGGCCATCGTGGCCTCCGGAACGTAGAAGGCGTCGGCGATCTCCCGGGTGGTGAGACCGCCAACCGCGCGTAACGTCAGCGCGACCTGGGAAGCCGGTGCGAGGTCGGGGTGGCAGCAGCAGAACAGCAGGAAGAGGGTGTCGTCGCCCTCCTCGGTGGCGCCGGGCCGCGGCTGTAGGTAGGTCACCTTCTCCCGGCGCAGGCGAGCGGCCTGGCTGCGGCGCGCGTCGACGAGCCGCCGGGTCGCGACCGTCGCCAGCCACCCGGCCGCGTCGCGGGGCGGACTGTCGGGCCATACTCTCAGCGCCTCCAGGAGAGCCTCCTGGAGCGCGTCCTCGGCAGCGTCGAAGTCCTCGCCCCGTCGGACCAGACCCGCCAGCACCCTGGGGACGAGGGCGCGCAGCGCGCCCCCGTCCAGCCGTGGCATCGGGTCGCCGGTCACGCCGGGTCAGTCGTCCGCTGGAGTGTCGGCCATGATCTCCCGGACGTCGATCCACTCGTACAGCGGCGTCCCGCCCGGGCCCGGCTCGGAGGAGACGTAGGCCGCGAGCTCGAGCGCACGCTCGTACGACTCGACGTCGATCATGTACCAGCCGGCAACAAGGTCGCTGGTCTCGGGCAGTGGACCGTCGGTGATGACCGGCGCGGCGTCAGGCCCGCCGTACCGCACCCAGGTGCGCTCCGGCGTGAGCGCCTGCGCGTCCACGTACTCCCCGTTCTCCGCGAGCAGCACGTTGACGTGCCTGAGGAACGCCATGTGCGCCTCCACGTCCTCGGGCGCCCACTGGTCGATCGGGGGCACCGGGCGGTGCGGCTCCGGGCCGCCACGGTAGTGCTTGAGCAGAAGGTACTTCGGCATGATGTTCTCCTGATGTCGTGGACCACGTCTTTCGTGGGCCTTCATCGGGTGAGCGGAGCCGGTCGGCTGGTCTCGACATGAAATCACCGATCCGGCCCAGAAAATCGCCGACGGGTCGACCGGGCGCCTCCTATCGACCGAGGAGATGCTGCTGCAGCCTCTCGTCCAGCCAGTCGGCCGACTCCTCCACCGTGGCCCGGGGAAGATCCAGATGACCGCCTGGGTTCTCGACGAGCGTCTTGTCGGCTGGGCCGAGCGCGTCGAACAGTGCCCGGCAGTCGGCGGGCTCGACCATGTCGTCGTCGGACTGGACGTAGAAGAGGACGGAGGCGGTGACCAACGGCGCGGAGCCGATCGGTCCGTCGGCGAGCCCGAGTACAGCAGCGACGATCCGCGGCTCGGCGGCGAGCAGCGGCAAGCCGACCCGGGTGCCCTGGGAGAGCCCCCAGAACCCGACCGGGTCGGGATGCTCGGCGAGCACGGCCGGAACGTGGTCGAGTGATCGGACGACCGCGACGGTGTACCCGCGGTCGGTGAGGCGGGTGGCCCGCGCGACGACGCCCGGCGAGGTGTGGTCCTGACCACCGCCAGGGGCGAGCAGGATCAGGCCGCGCGGGGCCGACGAGGGGCTGAAGACGTGCATGAGGGACCTTCCGGACCGCAGGAGGCTACCGCACCGCGTCGACGCCGGAGCGCACTCCGACGCGCTACAGGACCTCGAGCGTCGCGGTGTCACGAATCGGGCTCGGCCGGTGTCTTGATGCCAAACCGGATTCAAGGAGGAGACATGACCAGCAACACCCGGATCCCCAAGGCCGAGCTCACCGGCGTCTACGGTGCCGTGATGAAGCGAGTCGGGAAGAAGATGTTCGGCCAGGTGCCCGAGCCTCTCGAGGTGATGTGGCACAACAAGGCGGTGCTGAGGTTCTACCTCGGGCTCGGCTCCAAGGCCCAGAAGTGGAGCGCCTGCGACGAGAGCCTCAAGTCCTTCGCCCACATGGCCGTGGCGTCCCTTGTCGGCTGCAGCTGGTGCCTGGATCTCGGGTACTTCCAGGCGTGCAACGAAGGCCTCGACGCCGACAAGGCCCGCGAGGTGCCACGGTGGCGGGAGTCGGACGCCTTCAGCCCGCTCGAGCGCGACATCATGGAGTACGCCGAGGCGATGTCACACACCCCGCCGGATGCGACCGAGGAGCTGTCAGCCCGGCTTCTCGCGCGGCTCGGCGCGCCGGCGATGGTAGAGCTCACGGCGTGGATCGCCCTGGCGAACGTCTACACGCGCAC
>JAWWPH010000143.1:0-4044 GCA_033850875.1 Nocardioidaceae bacterium
CTCCACGTTCACGAACGTCTTGTCGTCTTTCACAAAGGTCAGCCGACCGATCGTTCTGCCGATCCGGTACGCCCTTTGACCCGGCTCCTTACGGTGCGAGTACGCCGATATGACGGTCAGGTCGAGGTGGGAGGCCGGAACCCCGTGGAAGTCATAACCGACGGTATGGGCCGACACGTCGATACCCTGCGGCCGCCAGGCGTGGCCGAGCTGCCTCCTGGGCCAACAGAAGTTCGTCGCGCCGGCGGACATCTCGGGCGCGCGCTGCCGGTATTCGTCCAGGGCAGCCCGGCAAGCGGCGTTCGAGCGCGGAAGGGGGCTCGCATCAATCTTGAAGGCATCGGCCAGCTCGAACGTCCGCGAACCGAACCGTCTCTTGTACTCTCCCAGGTCAACCGGCTGCCGGAACAGCGTGTACGTTCGGTTGTCGAAATGGATCGCCGAGGGGGTGAGCGCCCGCTCGTGGTGCCGGGGCGGATTGTCCCCTTGGGAGGCGGCAGCCGGCTCCGACGGGCTGGCCGGTGGTGCGGCGCGATGGCGCGCGGTGATCGGCGCTTTCTCAGGGCCGTTACCGTCTTGCCCTGCACTGTGGCTGATCGACGCCGCGGTGCCCCCGACGATGAGGACGAGGATGCTGGCCAGGAACAGCCTCGACCGAAGGTGTCGCCCCAGTGCTGCCGACAACCGGCTCACGACGCTCAGCATCCTCCCAATGGCCCCGGGGCGGCCAGGCTCGGGGCTCGGTTGCCCACTGCCAGGATGTCATGCCCGAGAGACTCGATGAGTCCTCAATGAACCCTCTTGCCGCACAGTTCCCGCTGACGCCGGGGCTCGTCATGCTGAACCACGCGTCCTTCGGGCTGTGTACCAGGCGGGTCCTCGATGAGGCGGCCGCGCTGCGCCAGGACCTCGAGTCGGACCCCATCCGGCATCTGGGTCCTGAGCTGCTCGATCGACTCCGAGCCGTGACGACACAGCTCGCCGCGGCATTCGGACTTCCGCAGGCTGCGACCACGATGACGGCCAACGCGACGACAGGCGCGAGCGCCCTGATGCGGTCTCTGCCGCTCGACGAGGACGACACGGTGGCTGTGCTCGCCTCCGAGTACTCGTCGGTACAACGCGGCTGGGAGCTGCGGTGTCGCGAAGCAGGAGCCCGGTTCCGGCTCGTCGACGTCCCGCAGCCGCTGGAGTCGGCTGACGAGCTGGTGGCCCGGCTGGAGGCCCAGCTCGCGGGTCGGGTGGCTGTCCTTCAGCTGAGCCTCGTCTCCTCGACCGCTGCGCTGCTGTTGCCGGTCAGGGAGCTTTCCGAGTGGGGACACTCGAGGGGCGCACTCGTCGTCGTCGACGCCGCGCATGGACCTGGACACGTGCCGCTGAGGGTGGACGACTGGAAGGTCGACGCGGTGTACGGGACGCTGCACAAGTGGCTCCCGACGCCACGGCCGCTGGGGTTCTTGTCGCTGACGGCCGAGCTGACCGACGTCGTACGCCCCGCGGAGGTCTCGTTGAGCTGGGACTCCCCCGACCTGGTCGACCGGTTCTCCTGGCCGGGCACGTACGACCCGGTCCCCCGGCTGCTGCTGCCCTCGGCACTGGAGCAGTGGGACGCGTGGAGGGATGCCGGCTTCGTCGCGGCCGCAGAGGGCCTGGCGGATCGGGCAGCCGAGGCACTGACACGCGTAGGAGCCGTACCGACGGCGGGCGCCGGCTTGCTCCCGCCTCGGCTGCGAGCTTTCCTGCTCCCCGGGGTCGGCCGCGACGGTCTGGATCGCGCGTGCGCCGCGGCGCAGGTGCGTGCCTGGACCGGGCTGGACCCGGCAGGCGTCACGGTGCTCAGGCTCGCCTTCCACGTTTACAACGACGATGACGATGTACAGACGGTCGTCACCCTGGTCGAGCGGTTGCTCTCGACAGCCACGCAGCGGCAATAGCCCGCCGAGGGGTCCGGTAATCCCCGCCGAAGGAAGTTGACCTCTCTGCGGGGCGGAGTCGGCTACCGCTCGAGCTTGGCAGCGACCAGCTCGGCGATCTGCGCAGTGTTGAGGGCAGCGCCCTTGCGCAGGTTGTCGCCGCAGACGAACAGCTCGAGGGTGTTCGGGAAGTCGAGGGCCTGCCGAAGCCGCCCGACGAAGGTCGGGTCAGAGCCGACCACGTCCGCCGGGGTCGGGAAGTCCTCACGTCCCGGCTCGTCGATGACCACGACGCTCGGTGCCTCGATGAGGGCCTGACGGGCGTCGCGTACGTCGATCTCCCGCTCGAACACCGCATGCACGGCCAGGGAGTGTGTGGTGACGACCGGCACCCGTACACAGGTGGCGGACACCTTGAGATCGGGGATGGAGAGGATCTTGCGGGACTCGTTGCGCACCTTGAGCTCCTCGCTCGACCAGCCGCCGTCGCGCAGGGACCCGGCGATGGGGATCACGTTGAGCGCCAACGGCGCGGGGAACGGGGAGTCCTCGCCCAGCTTGTTGGCCACCGCGCGGCGCACGTCGCCCGGGTGATGGCCGAGCGTACGGTCCCCGGCGACGACCTCGATCTCGTCGTAGAGCCGGTCGACTCCTGCCTGTCCCGCGCCCGATGCCGCCTGGTACGAGGAGACGACCAGCTCGCGCAGCCCCCAGCGGGCGTGCAGCGCACCCAGCGCGTCCATCATCGTCAGCGTCGTGCAGTTGGGGTTGGAGATGATGCCCTTCGGGCGGTTACGGATCTGCATCCCGTTGACCTCGGGTACCACGAGCGGGACCTCCGGGTCCATGCGGAACGCGCCCGAGTTGTCCACCACGACGACACCCCTGGACACCGCGACGGGCGCCCACTTCTCGGACACCTCGTCGGGAACGTCGAACATGGCGACGTCGACGCCGTCGAAGCACGCTTCCGTGAGCTCCTCGACGACCAGGGCCTCACCCCGGCAGTGCAGCACCCGCCCCGCGGAGCGAGCCGACGCGACGAGCCGGATCTCCCCCCAGACGTCCTCGCGGGTCGACAAGATGTCGAGCATGACGGTGCCGACCGCCCCGGTCGCGCCGACGACGGCCAGGGTGGGCTTGTCGTCGCCCCTCACAGTCCGGTCCCTCCGTACACGACCGCCTCGACCTCGGTGGTGTCGAGGTCGAACGCCCGGTGTACCGCCGTGACGGCGGTGTCGATCTGGTCCTCGTCGATGATGACCGAGATACGGATCTCCGACGTCGAGATCATCTCGATGTTGACGCCCGCTGCCGCCAGCGACGCGAAGAAGCGGGCCGTGACGCCCGGGTGCGTCCGCATCCCGGCTCCGACCAGCGAGACCTTGCCGATGCGGTCGTCGTAGAGGAGCTGTTCGTAGCCGACCTCGTCGCGAAGCCGCGACAGGGCCGTCATCGCGACCTGGCCGTCGTCTCGCGGAAGCGTGAAGGAGATGTCGGTCCGTGCCGTGGACGCCACGGAGATGTTCTGC
Source organism: Nocardioidaceae bacterium (assembly GCA_033850875.1). Taxonomy (GTDB): domain Bacteria; phylum Actinomycetota; class Actinomycetes; order Propionibacteriales; family Nocardioidaceae; genus DASQEH01. Next base: position 3,446 of record JAWWPH010000143.1, read on the forward strand.
ACGATCATGTCGATGTTGATGCCCGCGTCGGCCAGCGCCTCGAAGATCCGCGCGGCCTCACCGATCTTGTCGGGTACGCCGACCACGGTGATCTTTGCCTCGCTGCGGTCGTGCGCGACACCTGAGATGATCGCTTGCTCCATGCTCTCGTCCTCACTGGACTCGGTGACCCACGTGCCCGACTTCTGGGAGAACGACGAGCGCACATGGATGGGCATGTTGTGTCGACGTGCGTACTCGACACAACGAAGATGCAGTACTTTGGCCCCCGACGCACACATTTCGAGCATCTCCTCGTACGAGACTCGGGGGATGCGCCGCGCCAGGGCGACGATCCGCGGGTCCGCCGTGAAGATCCCGTCGACATCGGTGTAGATCTCGCACACCTGCGCGTGCAACGCGGCAGCCAGGGCGACGGCCGTCGTGTCCGAGCCCCCGCGCCCCAGCGTGGTGATGTCCTTGGTGTCCATCGACACACCCTGGAACCCCGCGACGATGGCGATGTCGCCTACCGCGAGTGCATCCTCGATCCGCCCCGGCGTTACGTCGATGATCTTGGCGCGACCGTGCGCGGAGTCGGTGATCACCCCTGCCTGGCT
>JAWWPH010000292.1:0-10595 GCA_033850875.1 Nocardioidaceae bacterium
GGGTATTGCGCCGGCGTGGACAGGGCGGTCATCACGGTGGAGCAGGCACTGGACCTGTACGGCGCTCCCGTCTACGTGCGCAAGCAGATCGTCCACAACGTGCACGTCGTCCACGATCTCCAGGAGCGCGGGGCGATCTTCGTGGACGAGCTGGGCGAGGTCCCCGATGGCTCGACCGTCGTCTTCTCGGCACACGGCGTGTCGCCAGCCGTCCACAGGCAGGCACGGGAGCGGGGCCTGAAGACCATCGACGCGACGTGCCCGCTGGTCACGAAGGTGCACCAGGAGGCCAAGCGCTTCGCGGCCGACGACTACGACATCTTGCTGATCGGCCATGACGGCCATGAAGAGGTGGAGGGCACCGCCGGGGAGGCTCCCCGTCATGTCACGTTGGTGCAGAGCCCCGACGACGTCGTCGGTGTCGAGGTGCGCGACCCCGCGAAGGTGGCGTGGTTGTCCCAGACGACCCTGTCCGTCGACGAGACCATGCAGACCGTCGAGCGCATCCGGGAGCGGTTCCCTCAGCTGCTCGACCCGCCGTCCGACGACATCTGCTACGCGACGCAGAACCGCCAGCAGGCGGTGAAGAAGATCGCGGACGGCGCCGACCTCGTCCTCGTGGTCGGCTCGGCGAACTCCAGCAACTCCGTACGGCTGGTCGAGGTCGCTCTCGAGGCAGGCGCTGCGGCCGCCTACCGGGTCGACGACGCCGGCGAGATCCAGGACTCCTGGCTCGAGGGAGTGGACTCTGTCGGTGTCACATCGGGCGCGTCGGTCCCCGAGACCCTGGTCGACGGCGTCCTCGAGCTCCTTCGAGAGCGGGGCTTCCCCGTCGCGAAAGCCGTGCCCACCGCCGAGGAGTCGCTGATCTTCGCGCTGCCGCCGGAGCTCAGGCGAGACCTGCGAGCCGCCGAGGCGGCCCGCGTCTCGGCAGGCAGCAGTTCAGCGCCTCCGTGAGGCGCTGACCCGGCTCCCGACGGTCAGTAGCGCAACGGCGTACCCCGCGACCAGACCGGGTGCGTGCTGGGCGAGGCCGGTCATGAACGCTTTGGACGCGCCGCCGAAGGCCACGAACGTGCCGGGGCTGAGTGCCGCGACGACACCGACCACCGCTGCGAAGATCAGCGGTGGCATGACGCCGGTCGTGAAGAGGTCTCGGCGCCGCACCGACATGGCGGCCACCAGGCAGATCGTCACGAAGCACAGGTCGAAGAACAACGTGATGCCGCGAGTCAGCGCCAGGTCGACAAGTGCGCAACCCCCGGCGGCGACGATCGTCAGCAGACAAACTCCCCGGCCGGGTATTCCCGGCATCGCGGTGTACTCGCCAACTCGGGACGGCTCGGTGTCGTACTCGTCGTCGGCGAGTCTGCCCGTCGCCTCCTGGTAAGCGTCGGGCTCGTCGGCGTCTGGGGGGTCCGCGACGTCGGCACCCCGGGCGCTGTAGCCAGCGACGGCGGCGTTCCGGTGCTCATAGCCGGAGACAACGGTGTCCTGCGGTCCGTAGTCCGCGCCGCGAACGGCCTCGCTGTCGTCGACCCCCGGTCGGCTCGAATACGTCTCGGCGCCGTCGTCGGGAACCGACACATGGGTCCAGACCGTGGAGTACGCAGTCTGCACACGCCCCGCCGCCCCATCGACGGACTCGTCAACGGGCGTGCTGGGCGTGTACTCGGCCCACTGCGGTGAGATCGTCATCGGCCCTCCGAAACCGGTCACGCCCACGCTAATAGGTGTTCGGCACCGGTGGCCCACGCCACGCCGCGAGAGCCCGGCCCCGCGGTGACCCGGGCTCAGGCCCCGTCAGCGCGACGAAGCCACTGCTCGTGGCCGGGAGGGCCGTCGATGACGACAGGGTCGTCCTCGGCTACGAGCTCGGGAGCCGTGAGTGGGACGACCGACTCGAAGACGCTCAGCGGTGCCGACAGCTCGCTGTCGCTGACCTGGAGGTCGCGCATCCGCCGGGCGCTGACCAGGACCCGCCTCTCGACAGACCCGACGGTCTTGTTGTAGCTCGACACGGCAGACGTGAGGGACCTGCCGAGCGCGTCCAGGTGACCACCGACGGTTCCGAGCCGGTCGTACAGCTCACGGCCGAGCTGGTGCACCTCTCGGGCGTTGTCGGCGAGTGCCTCTTGAGTCCATGCGTACGCGACCGTCTTCAGCATCGCGATCAGCGTGGTCGGAGTCGCCAGCAGTACCTGCTTGCCGGCTGCGTAGTCAAGCAGCCCGGGGTCGGTGTGAAGCGCCTGGGCGAACAGCGCCTCGGCGGGCAGGAACATCACCACGAACTCCGGGGCCGGCGCGAACTGCTGCCAGTACGCCTTCGCCGCCAGCTGGTCGACATGATGGCGTACCTGCTTGGCGTGCCGCACGAAGGCCTCGTCTCGTAGCTGCTGCTCGTCGTCCCTCGCGTGCGTCGCCGCCAAGAAGGCGTCGAGCGACACCTTTGCGTCGATCACGACGTGCTTGCCGCCCGCCATGGTGACCACGACGTCGGGACGCAGGACCCCGTCGTCGGTCCGCCGCGACACCTGCTCCTGGAACGTGCACCGTGCCGTCAACCCGGCGATCTCGAGACTGCGCTTGAGCTGCATCTCCCCCCATTGCCCCCGCACTTGTGGACGGCGCAGCGCCTCGGCGAGCGCGTGCGTCTCACGCCGCAGCTCCGCGCCGCTGAGGTGCACCGACTCGACCTGTTGCTTGAGCTGTGCCTGCCACGCGGCACCTTGGGTCTCGAGGCTGCCGAGGCGGTCGTTGAGCCGCTGCAGGCTGTCGCGGACCGGGGCGACGACCTGTTCGGTCGCGTGCAGGCGAGAGTCGGTGAGCGCCAGGACCTGTCGGCTCGACTCGTTGACGGCCTGCGCGGACAGTGCGCCGAGCTCGGAGCGAAGGCTCGCGGCGGAGTCGGCGCGGCGCTGCTGTCCGATGAGCACCCCGAGCGCGAGCCCAGCCACCAGTGCGAAGGCAGCGATGACGAAGGTCGTGATGTCCATTCCAGGAGCCTGTCAGTGACCGCCGACAGTATCGATGGACCCGGAGTCCCGTGGCGCGAGGACGATACGCAGGACTTGGCAGGAAATCCGCACCTGGCGGCAGGCGGCCCGATTGCCCCGCGTGCGGCACCGACGCGACGCTGAGGGCATGACTGCTGAAGGCATGACCGCAGATCCTGCGACGACCGACGCGACGACGGCCCCTGCGAAGGACGCCGTCGCACCGCGCAGGCGCCTCGTCGAGCTGAGCCACGTCATCGAGGCGGGAATGGTGACACTTCCGTCTCTGCCCGGACCGGAGATCACGACGCACCTCAGCCGGGAGGCGTCACAGGCGAGCTATGCGCCGGGTACGACCTTCGAGATCGGCCGCATATCGATGGTCGCGAACACCGGGACCTATCTGGACTCCCCCTACCACCGGTTCGCCGAGGGAGCGGACCTGTCGCAGGTGAGCCTCGACCGGCTCGCCGAGCTCCCCGCTGTCGTCGTCTCGGTCAGGGGGTCGGCGCGTCTCGACGTCGGCCCCGAAGCACTGTCCACGCACGAGATCCGTGGGTGCGCAGTCCTGCTCCACACCGGCGACGACTCACGCTTCGGTACGCCGGAGTACGTGCGCGACGCTGCCTTCCTCGGCCGCGACGGAGCCCGGTGGCTCGTCGAGAACGGAGCGGTACTGGTCGGGATCGACGCCGCCAACATCGATGACATGGCAGACGCGACAAGGCCCGCGCACACGATCCTGCTCGAAGCAGGCATCCCGGTTGTGGAACACCTGACGGGTCTCGGCCAGCTGCCGCCCACGGGCTCGACGTTCAGTGCTGTACCGCCACGCGTCCGGGGCTTCGGAACGTTCCCTGTACGGGCGTTCGCGTCGCTGCCCGCCTGACCGTACGCCGGCTCGCCGAGGGAGCCGACCCCCTACGGTGGGGAAGATGGACGACATCGCCTTCTCCTCGAAACGGTGCCTGGTCCGGAACTGGCGGAGCGGCGACGCCGAACGGGTGCTCGACATCTACCGGCGCTGGGAGGTGGCGCGGTGGCTGGGAAGCGATCCGAAGGTGATGGAGTCGCTCGACCAGGCCCGCACCACCGTCGAGCGATGGGCCGCGCTCAACGGCCGAGGTCCGATCGCCGGCCGCTGGGCGGTGGAGCGCCGGAGTGACGGCGTGGTGGCCGGGACGGTGATCCTCGTGCCGTTGCCCGACGGCGACGGCGAGTTCGAGGTGGGGTGGCACTTCCACCCCGACTCATGGGGGCAGGGGCTCGCCACCGAGGCCGCGGACGCCGCCCTCTCACGGGCCTGGCAGCACGGGCTCAGCGAGGTGTACGCCGTGGTGCGGCCCGACAACACGAAGTCCCTGGCCGTGTGTCGCAGGCTCGGCATGGAGGCGCTCGGACGTACGTCGAAGTACTACGAGACGGAGCTGGAGCTGTTCTCGGCGCGGCCCGGCTCGACCAACCGCTGATTTCGGCGGACCCGCGGGCACGCCGTACTGTTGTAGCCCGTGGCCCTCACCATCGGAATCGTCGGACTCCCGAATGCCGGGAAGTCGACTCTCTTCAACGCCCTGACGAAGAACTCCGTCCTTGCGGCCAACTATCCGTTCGCCACGATCGAGCCCAACGTCGGCGTCGTGGGCGTACCGGACCCCAGACTCGACGTGCTCGCGAAGCTCTTCGAGTCGGCGCGGGTCGTGCCTGCGACGGTGCAGTTCGTGGACATCGCGGGAATCGTGCGCGGAGCGTCGGAGGGCGAGGGTCTGGGCAACAAGTTCCTGTCGCACATCCGTGAGGCTGCTGCCATCTGTCAGGTGACGCGCGTGTTCGAGGACGACGACGTCACCCACGTCGAGGGCCGGGTGTCGCCCTCCGACGACATCGCCACGATCCAGACCGAGCTCATCCTCGCCGACCTGCAAACGGTCGAGAAGGCGCTCCCGCGCCTGGAGAAGGAGTCACGGCTCAAGAAGGAGAACGCCGCGGTCCTGGCCGAGGTGCGAACCGCTCAGGCCGCCCTGGAGGCGGGCACACCCATCCTCGCGACCGACGTCGACAAGTCCCTGCTCCGCGAGCTGATGCTCATGACGGCGAAGCCCTTCATCTACGTCTTCAACTGCGACGCCGACGAGCTCGCGGACGACGAGCTGAAGAAGCGCATGCGGGACCTGGTCGCTCCCTCGGAGGCGATCTTCCTCGACGCGAAGTTCGAGGCCGAGCTCGTCGAGCTGGACGACGACGAGGAGGCGAGGGCCATGCTCGCCGAGATGGGTGTCGACGAGCCGGGCCTCGACGTCTTGGCGCGGGTCGGATTCGACACCCTCGGCCTGCAGACCTACCTCACGGCCGGCCCGAAGGAGTCGCGGGCGTGGACGATCCGGCGCGGCGCGACCGCCCCCGAGGCGGCAGGCGTCATCCATACCGACTTCCAGCGGGGTTTCATCAAGGCTGAGGTCGTTTCGTATGACGACCTCGTGGCGGCGGGCTCGATGGCTGCCGCCAAGGCGGCCGGCAAGGTGCGGATCGAGGGAAAGGACTACGTCATGGCCGACGGCGACGTGGTCGAGTTCCGTTTCAACGTGTGAGTGAACGGTCCGCTGAGCGGGCCGACGGCCGCCTGGGTCCGTCCTGAACAGCGCACCAGGGCCTTGTGGCTCGGCGTCAGCTGAGACGGTGGCGGCCAGTCGATGCACAGCCTCCACGCGCCAGCATGCCAGGCACCGCCGTCGCAAGCGCCGATGAGCCATGTGACGATGTTGGCTGCCGCGAGACTTGATCGTGGTGTGGTCGCAGCCCGCTGCAACGCTCTCAGATGGAAAGGCAGCCAAGTGACCGGACGGCACCCTCTCCCGGGGCCAGAGTTCCTGATCCTCATCGGAGGGCCGTCTGGGGTCGGCAAGAGTCGCCTGGCACACGCCCTGGCCAGGCGGACGGCGAGCACCGTCGCGCAGGTCGACGACATGCAGACAGCCATCGAAGAGTTGGTCCCCCCGGAGCGGTTGCCCGAGTACTTCGTTCCCTCGACGACCTATCTGCGGACCGACTCCCCGGCGGAGATCAACGGAGCCATTGAGAAGATCGCTGCCTTCTTTGCCCCCGCCGTTTTGCCGCCATCGCCAACCGGATAGAGAGCGGAACGTCCACCGTGTTCGAGGGCGACTGGATCTCGCCGGAGACAGCGGCGCAGGCGAGGACCTTATGTGTGTCGTCGCTTTTCCTGTTGGCGTCCGAGGACGAGATCCGCGCCAACTTCGTGCAGCGGGACGGCGACGAGCAGCATGGCCGCGCCAGGGTCTCGGCGACGCGCAGTCTGCGACTTGCCGATCGATGCCGCGAGCTCGGCCTTGCGACGGTGAACGCTCGTCCTTTCGACACACTGTTGTTACGGGCCTGTGAAGCCCTCGGTATTGCCGAACCGTGAGCCGGTGGTTTCGTTTCAACCGTGTGAGCTCCTGGCGGTAGGAAGGAGCGGTCCCGTAACAGCGGGATAGTCGGAGTCGTCTCCTCTGGCGGTTGCTCTCGGTCCGCCGACCGTGGTGGTGACTCTCGCTGGGTGGGTGTACGGGACGAGGCACGCCAAGCCGTACTGACTCGATAGTGCCATTGCGCATCTCGGTCACCGTAGTGAGTGATTACGCGATAGCCACGCAACGAGCAAATGGAAGCGTTCGGAGATTCGATGTGACGGGAGCGATCTCTGACCCCAAGTGGGACGGACACAAGTCGCCTGTCGCGGACCGACGATCTCACGCTGTCGAGTGGGGAAATCAGCTGTGGCCGAGGGGGATTGGGAGGGTACTTTCCATGCTGCAACTTCCGTCGGCCGTGCAGGGCAAAACCCTCGAGGCCGATGCCTGGCGAGCGGCTCTAGTGAGCGGCGGCTTCGTACTGGGCCACCACGTCGCGCGGGATACGTCCGCGCTTGCTGATCTGGAGTCCGTTGGACTCCGCCCACCGGCGTACGGCGGCGGTGTCGTTCGCGGTCGCCGCAGAGGCCTTGCGGGTCCGGCCTCCGACGCGACGGCCCGCCGACATGTACGGTTCGAGCGCCTTGCGGAGCCTGGCAGCGTTGCGGCGGTTCAGATCGACTTCGAAGGACTTTCCGTCCAGCCCGAACTTGACGGTCTCCTCGGCCTTACCTCCGTCGAGATCATCCGACAACTCAATGACGGTGCGCTTCATGAGTTCCTCTCATGTCTGGAATTGCTGACGATGCGCGAGCAGCAAGTCTAAAGGGATACCGGCGCTGACTCAAACCACCGAAACGCGTCACATAATCTTATTTTGTAAGGTTATGAATCGTTATGAAAATGGTGGTTCCGGCGGCTCGAGCCGCCCAAAGCTTTCGGGCCCCGGCGTGGTGCGCTCCCGCGCGCCGGTCGCCTCGAAGAGCCCGCCGGCTTCGGGCCCTCCGGCCTCGCGGCCTCACCGACCACGCGGAACGTGATGACGACACAGCCCGTCAGCTGACGATCCGCTGGTCGCTGCGCCGTCAGCGGCCGCCGCCGGCGGCCAGCTCCGCACGAAAGGTCTCGAGCATGCCCTCGCGCACGGGCCGTGACGTCCACCCGAGCTCGGTCTCGGCTTTGGTGGAGTCACCGAGGTAGGTCGCCATGCCGGAACGCGCCGCCTCCGCGGTCATGGTCTGCGGGATCGGCGCGAACCGCTCGATCGGTGCCGTCAGTGCTGCGAACACCCGGACCGGTCCATCGGGGAGCAGGATCGGTCCCCGCTTGCCGGCTTCACGCGCGATCATCCCCAAGACCTCGCCATAGGTTGCCTGTTCTCCGGCGAGGAGGTACGACTCACCTGAGCGGCCCTTGTCCATCGCGAGTACGTGCCCACGTGCGGCGTCCTCGACGTGGACCCAACAGCACGCGCCCCGTCGCGGTAGGAGGACCGGTCGTCCGGCAATGATCTGCCGGGTCAGCTGGCCGGTGCTGCTGGCCTCGTCCCCAGGGCCGTAGATCACGCTCGGCATCGCTATGACGAGCGGCAGACCCGCGGCCGCGTACTCCTCGGCGATCCGGTGCGCCTCGGCCTTCGTCCGGTCGTACTCGCTCACCCACGGCCCGTGGTGCACATAGGTCTCGTCGTGGACGACGCCCTGGGTGTCGGAGTTGACGGCCGCCGTGCTCGTGTACACGGTCCGAACACCAGCGCGTCGGGCCGCCTCCAGTGCGTTGCGCGTGCCCGTCACGTTCACGCGGTGCAGGGTCTCCTTCTCGCGCCGTCCGAGTCTGTACCAGCCGGCGACGTGGAAGAAGCCGTCCGCGCCCTGGAGCAGTCGGTCGAGGGCGACCGTGTCGTCGAGGTCCCCGACGACGAGCTCGACGCCGAGCCCGTCGAGGCGGCTCGCCTTGGTAGGCGTGCGGATGAGCGCAGCCACGTCGTGTCCCGCGGAGCGCAGCTGGCGAGCGAGCTCTGCACCCAGGAAGCCGGTGCCCCCCGTCATCGCGTAACGCATGCGGCCATTATCGATCGGTTGCAACGGCATTTGTTGCAGCCTTCCGTCACCGGCCAGATCCGGAGACGAATCGTCCGGAACCATCGCTAGCATCGTGACCCCGACCGAACAGCACCCCACGACGCACTCGACGTACCCGCGGTCGTGCGCACGGCGACACGGTGCTCAGGGCCGAGGGATTCAACGACGCTCAAGAGAGGTTGTTTCATGGACATCTTGCTCATCGCCGGCCTGTGGCTCGACGAATCGTCCTGGGACGGTGTCGTGCCCGTGCTGGAAGAGCTCGGTCACCACCCGGTCCCTGTCAGCCTTCCGGGTCAGGGTGACGGGTCAGTGTCCGCGACACTCGAGGACCAGGTGGCCGCTGTACTGGCCGCCGTCGACGCCGCGTCCGTGGAGCCCATGGTCGTCGGCCACTCCGCTGCCAGCGCGCTGGCCTGGCTCGTGGTCGACGCGCGACCACAGAAGGTCGCGAAGGCTGTCTTCATCGGAGGCTTCCCGTCGGCCGACGGTGAGCCCTACGCCGATCTCTTCGAGCCCGTGAACGGCGTGATGGCCTTCCCGGGTTGGGCTCCCTTCGAAGGGCCGGACTCCGCGGACCTCGACGAGGACGCCAGGCGAGCTTTCGAGTCGGCTGCGATACCCGTTCCCGCGGGAGTGAGCAAGGGCGTCGTGCGGCTCTCGAACGATCAGCGCTACGAGGTACCGCTCGTGCTCGTGTGTCCGGAGTTCAGCCCCGTAGAGGCTCGAGAGTGGATCAACGACGGTGAGCTCCCAGAGCTCGCCCGGGCAAAGCACGTCGAGTTCGTGGACATCGACTCCGGTCATTGGCCGATGCTCACCAAGCCGACCGAGCTCGCCCGTATCCTCGCCGCAGCCGCGGGCTCCTGACCATGGCGCCGGCCGAAGAAGCGTCCGGCGTCGGGCGCGCAGAGAGCCGGGAAATGGCGGCCTACGGTCGACGGCGCGCGTCGTTCGGCTCGGCCTCGGCTACGGGGCCGTCCCTGGCAGGTGATGTGGGGTCGCCTGGTGAGGATGCCAACGCCGGCAAGGTCGCCGAGTCCGCCGGAAGCTTGCGCTGAAGTCGCCGCAGGACGCCGAACCACTTCTCCTCGGATCCCCCGTTGATGGTGGACCACTCGGAGACGCCTGTTCCGAGCACCACACTGACAAACGCGAGCTCCGTGGCGACGAGCGCTCTGGTCCAGTCCCGGACCGAGAGCGAGCACCCTTCCTGGATGGCCCGGACAAGGGCCGGCGCCTCGGCGCCTACGTGGTCGATGCTTTCGAAGCCCATGGCGACAGCCAGCGCGTCGGACCCGTAAGCCGGTCCGCCCCAGTCGTTCAAGCCGCAAACGAGCATCTCGCGCTCCTCTGAGTCCAAGTCGACAGGCACCATTGCTGTGGGGAGCTGCGGCTCGGAGGCGCCCGCAGGGCACCCCGCGTCATCCGACCCTGGTCGGTCGCTGAAGTACGACCTGTTCCCGTGCTCGTCGAGAGTGGACCAACTCGTGCACTGCGACTGGTCATGGTCGGCACCGAAGACCTCGCTCACCCGACGATTGTCGCGGCATGACCTCGACCCGTCTTTGGATTATCGCCCCCCAGCCGGCGGCACCGTCGGTCGAGACGCCACTGACGCTGTTCGATTCGTGTGGGAGCGGCCGCCGGACCGCGAAGCGTGGACGCGGTTGCAAAGGGCCGCGCTAGAGTCCCCCTTTGCGAGCCGGACGCCAACCTCCGACAGGACAGAACCGCGACGTGACCAAGACCGCCTATCGGGCCCCGTGGATCATCGCCTTCCAGGATGGGGAGCACCGGGTCCTCCGCGACGGTGTCGTGGTCGTCTCGGGCGACTCGGTCGTGCACGTCGGACCCGAGCTCGCGGACGAGGTCGACCGCGTCGTCGACCTTCCGGAGACCCTCGTCACCCCGGGCTTCATCAGCACGCATGCGCACCTGCACTCGTCCCCCGTGGACAAGTCGGTCCAGGAGGACGTCGGCAACCGGCAGTTCTGGCTGACCGGGCTGATCGAGATCCTGCCGCTGGAGATGGCGGGTCTGGACACGGATGGAAAGCGGCTGTGCGTCGACTACTCGTTGCCTGAGCTCGTTCGGGGCGGTGTCACCAC
>JAWWPH010000156.1:0-7928 GCA_033850875.1 Nocardioidaceae bacterium
CTCGCCGAGCCCGCCAAGGAGCAGGCGAAGCAGGTGGCGATGGACCTCAAGGACCAGCTGCAGGAGCCGGCACAGCAGGCCGTGCAGTCGGTGAAGCAAAGCGCTACCGAGGCAGCTGACACGGTGAAGTCGGAGGGCCAGTCGGCCGCTCAGTCCGTGCAGAGTGAGGCGCAGTCGTCGGCACAGAACGTGAAGGACGCACAGCAGAGCAGCTGATCCATCGTTGCCTGCCTGAGCTCCTCCGCCACGACACAGCAACGGCCGCGTACGCAGTTCGCGTACGCGGCCGTTGTCGCGCTCGGCGGTCGGGTCGGCTGAGGCCGCTCAGAGGTTCTTCGGCGGCTCGGCTGTGGTGTCCGGGTCAGAAGCCACCGTCGAACCCGCCACCGTCGAACCCGCCACCGTCGAACCCGCCACCGTCGAACCCGCCACCGTCGTACCCGCCACCGCTGTCATAGCCGCCGTCGTACCCGCTGGCACTCATGTCGTTGCCGCCACCGTCGTAGCCGTCGTTGCCGCCACCGTCGTAGCCGCCGTTGCCGCCACCGTCGGACCCGTCCGAGCCGTCGCCCTGGCCGGAGCCGTCGTCCTGCCCCGCGTCGTAGCCGTCGTCGTAGCCCGAGTCGTAGCTGCCGTCGAAGTCGCCGAAGGCGGAGCCCATCAATGTGCCGACGAACATCATCTCCATCAGCCCGAAGCCCCCGAAGTATCCGGCGGCCCAGGGGGCATAGGTCGGACCGGCCTGCCAGTAGGGCATCCGCTGCGCCCCGACCATCACCTGCCGGGAGTCCGGCTCCGCGCCCGCCTCGACGCGCTCGGCATCGGCCGCGCAGGCGGGCACCTGACGCGCGGCCCCGCGGTCGGGGCTCCAGGTGACGTCGCGTACCGACGGGCCGTGCGCGGGGTTGAAGAAACACGGCGACCTGCGCTGTGGCAGCGGCTCGCCCGCGACCCGTGCGTGCACGCAGGCGATCGCGTACCGACCGTCCTCCAGGATCTCGGTCACGTGCCGGACCTCGTCCGGCGCCGTGACGGCGTCGACCGACGACTTCGCGTCCTCGTAGGCGTCGAGCGCCCGCTGGTAGTCCTGCCGGGTCGCGGTGTCGAGCGCGCGGCCCGCCAGGTCGAGGTCGAGTCGCTGCAGCTCCTCGCCGAACTCGGTGACGTCCTCGTCGGCCGCTCGCTTCACCTCTGCCAGCCGCTCGGCACCGACCTGACGGCGGTTGCCCTCGACGGAGCGCCGGTTGCGAGCGCTGACCAGGGCGAGCACGCCGAGTACCACGATGACGATCAGCAGGAAACTCATGACGAAACCCTCCATTGCGGCCGCGGGTCGGACAGCCGAGCGACCAGGGTAACCGACCGTTGCCGCGCCTGCGGATCTCAGCCGGACGGCGTCGAGGCGCTCCTGACCCGCAGGTACTCGACGCGGTTGAGCCCGACGAGGAGGACGGCGAGCAGCGTCGTCGCCGCCAGCGCCGGGACCAGCCGCGCCAGCGGCAGCGCGGCGAGAACCACGACCGCCCCGACTACACGGGTACTGGAGAACAGCCGGAACATCATCCAGCGGGTGTAGCCGAAGGTCGCCAGGTACAGGGCAGTGCCTCCGTACAGCAAGGCGACCGTCCCCCACTCGAGCTGGCGCCCCGGGTAGGCGATGGTCTCCGTCATTCCCACCGCGACCGCGATGACGGCCGCGATGAAGCACAGGTGCCCGTAGGACAGCACGTGGCGGGTCACGCTGAGCTGGACCGCGGCCGTCGCGAGGGCGAACCTCATCGCGTCGGCTGCATAGAAGAAGTACACCCACCACAGCGCGCACGTCACGACGAAGGCCGCGACGACCGCCGCGACCGCAGCAACGCCGAGCCTGTCGCTGGTGGCGGCCGGCTCCCCGATCCTGACCACGGACTCGCCGAGCGCGATGAGGACGAAGAGGCCGAACCGCTCCGTGAGGTGACCGGCGTCGAAGTGCATTCCCCGCAGCCGGGACCTCAGCAGCGTGGGGCTGGAGAGGTCCGCCAGCGCCGCCACCAGCCACACCACCTCGCGTGGACCCGAGGGCAGCAGTGCCCCGGCGATGAGCAACGGACCAGTGCCGAACATGCTCACCGTGTACGGGTTGAGCACCAGGCCGGAGGCAAACAGCCGCACTCCCAGTGACAGCCGGGCCGCCCAGTACGCGCAGGCGAACAGCAGCCCGCGGTCGCCGTATGCCTGGGTGACGCACAGCGCCATCACGAGGCCGGACAGCGCCACGGTGAAGATCGCCAGGTGGCTGAGCGGTCCGGTCATGTCGTGCACGTTCGCCTGGATCGAGGTGCCCACCCACGCCCAGTAGATGGGCACGAAGACGACCAGGGCGCGACCGGTCCCGGCCCAGGAGTGGTCCGACGTCAGCAGCGCCGACACCTCGGTCACCGCGAAGACGAACACCAGGTCGAAGAACAGCTCCGCCCAGCTGACGCGCTTCTCCGTCGGCTCGGCTGGCACGGCACCGACCATAGCGACTCGTGCAAACGGCTCGAACCGGCGTTCGAGCCGGAGAGTTGCGCCGCCTCACTCCGCCGGACACGATGTGCGGGTGAGCGATCATGGATTCGACTACGACCTGCTCGTCGTCGGCAGCGGACCGGGCGGGCAGCGTGCCGCCGTCGCTGCGGCCAAGCTCGGTCACAAGGTCGCGGTCGTCGACCGCAGGGCGATGGTGGGCGGGGTCTGCATCAACACCGGGACGATCCCGAGCAAGACGCTGCGAGAAGCCGTGCTGTACCTCACCGGCATGTCGCAGCGCGACCTCTACGGCGCCAGCTACCGGGTCAAGAACGAGATCACGATCGCCGACCTCACCGCGCGGACGCAGCACGTGATCGGGCGCGAGGTCGAGGTCGTACGCAACCAGCTGCTGCGCAACCACATCCATCTGATCGCCGGAACGGCCGAGTTCTCCGACGACCACACCGTGACCATCCACGGACCCGACCGGTTGTCGGTGTCGGCCGACAAGTTCGTCCTCGCCCCGGGCACCAAGCCTGCTCGTCCGCCGCACGTCGAGTTCGACGACCGCCGTGTCCTCGACTCCGACGGTATCTTGACCCTCGAGGCCATCCCCGCCTCCATGGTCGTGGTCGGCGCGGGCGTGATCGGCATCGAGTACGCCTCGATGTTCGCCGCTCTGGGGAGCCGCGTCACGGTCGTCGACCAGCGGCCGGTGATGCTGGACTTCTGCGACGACGAGATCGTGGAGTCGCTGCGCTTCCACCTGCGCGACCTGTCCGTGGCCTTCCGCTTCGGCGAAGAGGTGGAGAAGGTCGAGATCGGCGATCGCGGCACTGTGACATCACTGGCCAGCGGCAAGCGCATCGCGGCCGACGCCGTGATGTACTCGGCGGGGCGGCAGGGCGCCACCGACGAGCTCAGCCTCGAGAAGGCCGGCATCACTGCCGACCGCCGGGGCAGGATCGAAGTCGACTCGACGTTCCGGACCAGCGCCGAGCACATCTACGCGGTGGGTGACGTGATCGGTTTCCCCGCACTCGCGGCCACGGCCATGGAGCAGGGCCGGCTCGCGGCCATGCACGCCATGGGTGAGCCCGCTACGACCATTCCGGAGCTCCAGCCGATCGGCATCTACACGATCCCCGAGATCTCGTACGTCGGACGCACGGAGTCCGACCTCACCTCGGAGGCCGTCCCCTACGAGGTGGGGCTGTCGCGCTACCGGGAGCTGGCCCGAGGGCAGATCGTCGGCGACTCGTACGGCATGCTCAAGCTGATCGTGCACGCTCAGGACCGCAGCATCCTCGGGGTGCACATCTTCGGCACCGGCGCCACCGATCTCGTCCACATCGGGCAGGCCGTGATGGGGTGCGGCGGAACCGTCGACTATCTGGTCGACACCGTGTTCAACTACCCGACGCTCTCCGAGGCGTACAAGGTCGCCGCGCTGGACGCGACCAACAAGCTGCGCACGCTCGACCGCACCCTCACCTGACGTCCCACCTCCAGGACGCTCTCAGGCCGAGACCTCCATCGATCGGTCGATGTGGAACACGCGGTTGAGGTGCGTCACGGCGAAGACCCGACGGACGTCGTCGGGGACGTGACGCAGGATCACGTGGCGGCCCGCCCGCTCCGCCCGTAGATGTGCGGCCGTCAGCATCCCGAGGCCGGCCGCGTCGATCATGACGACGTCACGCATGTCGACGACGACATCGCCGCGCTGGGAGTCGAGCGCGGCGTTGAGTTCGGTGCGGATGTGTGCCACGTTGCGGACGTCAAGATGAGCGCCCACCTTTATCTGGTCTGCGATGGCCCGTTCGGCCATGACCCCTCCCCCGGGTACGTCATCACTGTTATGACGTTCGACGTGGGACAAGGGTTACCGGTTCCCCCGACGACGTCCAGCGTATTTGCTGAATTGTAACGGCGGTGACACCGTCTGTTCGGGCTAACGCGCGTGTCGGCGGAGCGCGACGCCCGGTGGGAGTCGGCGGCGCGGCTCAGCTGCGGCTGTGCTCGCCACCTGGACGCCAGAGCACGTCGCCGCGCTCGCGGTTGGCATGGCGGGCGAGGATGAACAGCAGGTCGCTGAGCCGGTTCAGGTAGGTGATCGCCCGGACGTTCATGGTCTCGGCGTGCACCTCGTACGCCGCCCACCCGGCCCGTTCGGCCCGGCGTACGACGGTCCGGACCACATGCAGGAGCGCCGCGCCGGGAGTGCCACCGGGCAGGATGAACGACCGCAGGGCCTGCAACGGCTCGTTGTACAGGTCGCACCAGCCCTCGAGCCGGGTGACGTAGTCGGGCTCGACCCGAAGCGGAGGGAACGCAGGCGCCTCGACGACGGGCGTGGCGAAGTCGGCCCCCACGTCGAACAGGTCGTTCTGGACCTGGACGAGGACGTCGACGACGTCGGCGTCGAGCCCGCCGACGGCGACGGCGTAGCCGATATGGGAGTTCGCCTCGTCGACCTCGGCGTAGGCGGCCAGCCGGAGGTCGGTCTTGGCCACCTCGCTCATGTCGCCGAGCCGGGTGGTGCCGGCGTCGCCGGTACGGGTGTAGATGCGCGTCAGGTTGACCATCGCATCACTCTACGGTCGGCTCCCGGCGTTGCCGTCACCGTCAGGACGAGAAGTCCGTGCCGGCGTCGATGGCGAAGTCGAATGCGAGCCGGGTGCAGCGCTTCGCGTCGAGGAACTCGACCACCTCCACGTGGGCCGGGTGCTCGATGTACGCCGCGAGCGTGGCCGCGTCAGGGAAGACCGTGTGCAGCAGGTGCGAGTAGCCCCGGGTGCGCGCCCCGGTGAGATCGCGGCCCAGCCGGCACTCGGTCATGGTGCCGATCGTTGTCGGCCAGGCGGCGATCATCGACCGCAACCGTTCCTCGTCGGCGGTGCTCAGCGGCTCGGGGAAGCTGAACAGCACGACGTGCTGCCGCTGGGTCTCGGCGGGAGTGTCCGGCATGGGGCCTCTCAGGTGAGGAGTCGGTCGTTTCCGGGTGGTGCGGCCTCGGTCCAGGCCAGGAAGCCGGTGAGCGCCCGCTCGCTCATCGCGAGCTCGACGCGGTCGTCGCCGTCGAAGGCGACCTCGGTGATGACGTGACCGGCGTACAGCGAGAAGGCCTCGGCGCCCGACGGTGTACGCCGGGCGAGGATGTGCATGGAGCGGCTGAACACGTGGCGCGGACGCGGGGAGAACGAGAACGTCCGGAACCACTCCAGGTTGTCACCTGCGTAGCGGCCGAGCCCGATCATCCATCCGCGGGGCGACCTCGCGGACGCGGGGCGTCCCGGTCGGGCGATCCGGACACTGCACTCGAAGGTCCCGCCGCGACGGCTCAGCCAGCGCCGTCGCACGAACAAGGAGCCGAACACGACGACGACGAAACCGAGAATCGACCCGAAGCTGTCCAGGAGGGCGCTCCACCATGCCACGGCGGCCCTCCTCTCGCGGCTGCGACCTTCGGTCGGGATGAGAGACGCCGAGTAGGAGCACCCGCTCATACCCGGCGTCCGTCCAGACTACGAGGCTTTCTCGACCGCCTGGATGCGGGCCTCGGCGTGTTGCACCGCAGCTTCGTCGACGCCGTCGTCGTCTGTCGCCGTCCGGGCCTCCTCCAGGTCACGCCGGGCGGCCTCGACGTCGATCTCACCCGACAGCTGCGCTTCCGCGGACAAGATGGACACCCGGTTGTTCGCTACCGACAAGAAGCCGCCGTCGATCGCCGCCACCCAGCGCTCCCCGTCGGTCGTGCGCGCCTCGACCGTCGTGCCGACGAGTACCGCCATCAGGGGGGCGTGGTTGGCCAGGATGCCGAGCTCACCCTCGGTCGTGCGGGTGATCACACTGGTCACCTGACCGGACCAGACGAGCCGGTCGGCGGCGACCAGCTCGAGCTGGAGGCCCGAGTCCGCCATCAGAAGTCCTTCTGGATCTCGGCCCACTTGCGGTCGACGTCCTCGAGACCACCGCACATGAAGAAGGCCTGCTCGGCGACGTGGTCGTAGTCGCCGTCGCAGATCTTCGTGAACGCCTCGATGTTCTCGTCGAGCGGCACCGTCGACCCCTCCAGGCCGGTGAACTGCTTGGCCACGTAGGTGTTCTGCGACAAGAACCGCTGGATCCGCCGTGCTCGCGCGACGACGACCTTGTCCTCCTCGGACAGCTCCTCGACCCCGAGGATGGCGATGATGTCCTGGAGCTCCTTGTTGCGCTGCAGGATCTGCTTCACCCGCACGGCCGTGTTGTAGTGGTCGTCGCCGATGTAGCGCGGGTCGAGGATCCGTGAGGTGGACGTCAGCGGGTCCACAGCGGGGTAGATGCCGAGCGAGGCGATCTCGCGGGCGAGCTCCGTCGTGGCGTCCAGGTGCGCGAACGTCGTCGCCGGCGCCGGGTCGGTGTAGTCGTCGGCCGGCACGTAGATCGCCTGCATCGACGTGATGGAGTGGCCGCGGGTGGAGGTGATCCGCTCCTGGAGGACGCCCATCTCGTCGGCGAGGTTGGGCTGGTACCCGACCGCGCTCGGCATCCGGCCGAGCAGCGTCGACACCTCGGAGCCGGCCTGGGTGAACCGGAAGATGTTGTCGATGAACAGCAGCACGTCCTGGTTCTGCACGTCGCGGAAGTACTCCGCCATGGTCAGCGCCGACAACGCGACGCGCAGCCGGGTACCCGGCGGCTCGTCCATCTGCCCGAAGACCAGGGCGGTCTGGCCGATGACGTCGGTCTCGGTCATCTCCTGGATCAGGTCGTTGCCTTCACGGGTGCGCTCGCCGACGCCCGCGAACACCGAGACGCCGTCGTGGTCTCGCGCGACCCGGGCGATCATCTCCTGGATCAGCACGGTCTTGCCGACTCCGGCACCGCCGAACAGGCCGATCTTGCCGCCCTGGACGTAGGGCGTCAGCAGGTCGATGACCTTGATCCCGGTGTGGAACATCTCGGTCTTCGGCTCGAGGGAGTCGAACGCAGGCGACCTGCGGTGGATCTCCCACCGCTCCTTGATGTCGAGCTCCTCGCCCTCCTTGAGGTTGAGGCACTCCCCGATGGTGTTGAAGACGTGTCCCTTGGTCACGTCGCCGACGGGCACGCTGATGGCACCGCCGGTGTCGGTCACCACGGCGCCTCGCACCAGCCCGTCGGTGGACTGCATCGAGATCGCCCGGACCATGCCGTCCCCGATGTGGAGCGCCACCTCGAGGGTCAGCGTGCGGGTCTGGCCGGCGAGCGTCACGTCGACGTGCAGCGCGTTGTACATGTCCGGCATGTTGTCGCTGGAGAACTCGACGTCGACGACAGGGCCGGTCACCCGGGCGATCCTGCCTACGGCGGCCTCGCCCTTGTCGTCGGTGGTGCTCTCGGTGTCGTCGCTGACTACGGTGCTCATGTCGTCACTCACTTCCGGCGTTCGCGTCGGCGAGCGCGTT
>JAWWPH010000159.1:0-6846 GCA_033850875.1 Nocardioidaceae bacterium
TGCCGGATCGATGAGACCGCGGTGACCAACGCCTCGTTCGCCGCCTTCGTGCGCGCCACGGGCTACGTCACCGACGCCGAGCAGCTGGGGGTGTCCGCCGTGTTCCACCTGGCTGCGCCCGAGTCCGCCGACATCCTCCACCAACTTGATGCGGCGCCCTGGTGGCTCGCGGTCCGGGGGGCGAGCTGGCGGCGCCCCGAAGGCGGCGCGTCGTCGGTGGACGCCCGGCCCAACCATCCCGTCGTCCACGTGTCCTGGAACGACGCCACGGCGTACTGCCAGTGGGCAGGGAAGCGCCTGCCCACCGAGGCCGAGTGGGAGTACGCCGCGCGTGGCGGTCTGACGGGTCGACGGTTCCCGTGGGGCGACGAGCTCGTCCCCGGTGGACGCTGGCGCTGCAACATCTGGCAGGGCCGCTTCCCCGACGTGAACACCCTCGAGGACGGGTACCTGACGACGGCGCCGGTCAAGTCGTTCCGCCCGAACGGCTATGGACTGTGGAACTCGGCGGGCAACGTCTGGGAGTGGTGCGCGGACTGGTTCAGCCCTGAGTATTACGCGACCTCACCGGCACAGGACCCGAAAGGTCCGGCGACCGGTACGAGTCGCATCATGCGGGGCGGCTCCTACCTGTGCCACGAGTCGTACTGCCACCGGTACCGCGTGGCGGCCCGGTCGAGCAACACCCCCGAGTCGGCGTCGGCGAACGTCGGCTTCCGGTGCGCGAACGACGGCTGACCCGTACCCGGCCTCCGGCCCTTGACAGGGTCAGCCGGCGCCAACACCATGACCGTAGACACCGCGAGACTCGGATCCGTGTCGATCGAGCCGGCGGAACCTCGGAGCTGGCGTGGGAGCGATGCTGGGATCACAGGCACTCGAGACGGCCATCGGTCTGGCCCTGCTGTTCTTCGTCGCAGCGACCGCGGCGTCGACCATCGTGGAGGTCATCGCGCGGCTGCTCGGCAAGCGATCGAAGAACCTCGAAGCCGGGATCGAGGCCATGCTCGGTGGTGACGCCACCGGTCCGAACGCGCTGACCGACGCCGTCGAGGTCTTCAAGGGGACGTCGGTGTACTCGGCGGCCTGCGCCGCTGCCGGCAAGAGCTTCATCGCCAGGAACGCGAAGAACCCCAGCTACCTGTCCGCGAAGGCGTTCGCCGACGGGGTGTGCGAGATGCTCGTCCACGGCGACGAGGTGCGTGCCCTGGACACGTTGCCCGTGAACCTGCAGAAGCGCCTACGGCCACTCGCGCTCGAGGCGGGAGGTGACCTGATCTCGATCAAGTCCGGGCTCGAACGCTGGTTCGACGAGACCATGCAGCGCACTCAGGGCGCGTACAAGCGCTGGGCGACCTCCGTCCTCTTCGTCGTCGGGCTCCTCCTCGCCGTGGGTGGGAACGTCTCCACGGTTCATGTCGCCGAACAGCTCTGGCAGAGCCCGGTCACCCGACAGGCGGTGGTGGACGCCGCAAGCAACGTCGTCAGCAAGGGCGCGCCACCCGCGCAACTGAACAACGTCGCCGCCACCACGAACCAGCTCCAGGTGCTCAGCCTGCCGATCGGGTGGGACCAGACGCAGCGCGCCAGCTGGCACAGTGTCTGGTGGGAGCCGTGGAAGTGGGGACTGGCCCGGACCGCCACCTTCGCGGGGTGGCTGCTGACGGCACTTCTGGTCATGCTCGGGGGGCCGTTCTGGTACGACCTGCTGACGCGTCTGGTGCCGCTTCGCTCCAGCGGCACCAAGCCTCCCGAAGCCGCCGACGACCCCGCCTCCGCGACGCGGGCGGGGCTGGCCTCCGCCGGGAGCCCCGATGCCGGGACCCAGGTCGTCGTACCCGGTGCTGCCACACCCGCGCGCCGGACGCGACAGCGCGCCCCGTCACCGGCTCCGGTCGGCGACAGGGCGCAGGCGAGCCTCGCCAAGGCCTTGGGCACGGCCGCGACCGGGTGACGGCGTTCGCGCGCCGATTCGCCGCTCGAAAACCGGCCGACCGTCTTGCGGCGGTCTCCCCACTGGTGCTAGGAACAGGGAGGCTCCCGACGTGGGGCGAACACGGACCGAGGGGGAGCCTGTCGATGCGACTTCGTAGCAGTGCAGCAGGAGTGGCGGCGGCGGTTTCGACGGTGGCCCTCGTCGGCAGCGCGTTGGGTACGGGTACCGCTGCGAGCGCTGGTACCGCTCTCGCCGGTCACGATTCCGGCCCCCACGGCTTCGGGCACCGGCCCCACGGGGCCATCGACGTGTCGTCGCTGTCGCAGGGTGCCCGGGCCTGGTTCACCGGCCCCCTCGCCGGCGGCGGCGACGAGCCCCCGTTCAAGGCTGGCCGCGTCGCCTTCGGAACGAATGTCGACGCCAACAATCCGTTGCGTGATCTGGTGCCGACACAGGACGAATCTGCCATTGCCGCGGCCAGCTCGACCAACACCGTCGTCGTGGCGTGGAACGACAGCACCGGGTTCGTGGTGCAACCGTCCACCGGGCCGAAGGCGTCCCTCACGGGCCTCGGCGTGTCGACCGACGGCGGGCGGCGTTTCCACGACCTGATCGGGCTGCGCAACAACCGGCCCAACCAGCAGTGGTTCGGCGATCCCACGGTGGTCAGGATCGACAGCCACCACTTCGCGATCGGCAGCCTCTACCTGCCGCCCAACAGGATCGACTGCCGTCGGGGTCACCACACGAGCCTCGACCTCGCGGTCGAGATGCTCACGGTACGACCCAACGGCCGGACAGTCCTCGGAGAGCCGGTGGTGACGGCCAGCGGCGGCGACTTCTGCACAGCCTTCACGCGCCACCCGGCTCCCGACCTGGCGATGCTCGACAAGGACTGGCTCAGCTACGACGCGCACAGCCGCCAGCTCGTGATGTCGTACACGCGGTTCTACTTGGGCGTGCACAACCAGAGCGGCAACGGCCAGATCGAGCTGGTGCGAGCTCACGTGCCGGCGCATCCGCAGCTGCTCAGGGCCGGCGACTGGAGCAACCCGATCGTCGTGTGGCCCGAGGAGCGCCAGGTGGTCAATACCGGTGCCTACGTTTCGGTGGCGCCGAACGGAGCCGCCTACGTCGCCTGGGAGCGCAACGTGGACTCCAACCAGTTCAACGGCAACCCGTACGTGTACATCCACGCTGCGCGCGTGCCCCTCGGCCTGGCGCGGCCCTCGGTCGGCGGCCCCGGCAATCCGCGTGTCGTGACCAAGGGGCAGCGCAACTCCGGCGGCGCCGGAGGCGTCAAGTCGATGGACCTGGTGGCGATCCCCGGCTACAACCGCTTCTACGGGCAGGACTTCCCGCGCATCGCCGTCGACGCCCCGCGTCACAAGGTCGTGGTCGTGTGGAACGACTCGAGCGCTCACGCGCTGGGCGACATCTGGTTGCGGGCACTGCCGATGGGGCTCGCGTTGAACAGTCGCATCCACAAGGTGAACGACGACCATTCGTCCGCCCTGCACTTCCTGCCCGCGGTCAGTGTGCGAGCGAACGGCTCCCTTGCCACGTCCTGGTACGACCGCAGGATGGCCGGGCCGGACTCCGCCCGTACCCAGTACTTCGGCGAGGTCCGCAGCAGCCCGCGGTCGAACGGTCGCGACTTCCGGATCAGCACCGGGTCGACGGACTGGACCAACACGTCGGCGATCGCCACGCCGAACTTCGGGGACTACACCGACAGCGCGTCGTCGGGATCGAGGACCTACTACACGTGGACGGACGGCCGGACCGGCGTACCTCAGCCGTTCGTCGACTCCTCCAGATAGCAGCCCCTCGACGTCATACCGTGCGCTCCGTCGGGTCCCACCCCGGCGGCAATGGGGCGACCGCCTGCACCCGGGACCCGACCGCCTCGAACGTGTGGTCGTCGACGGACCGGGCGGTGGCAAGCATGGCGTCGAGCACATGCAGACCCAGCTGCCCCGTGGCGCGGTGCCGCTCGCCGCTGCGGAGGGCGCGAGCCATGTCGAGGACCCCGATGCCCCGGCCGCCTTCGACACCCTTCACCGTCACCGGCTGCCGGTGCTCCTCGCCTGCCTTCACGACCACGATGTCACCGCCGAACTCGTTCGGGTCGGGCGCCGCCAGCGTCGCCTCCGTCCCGGCGATCTCGACGACCCCTACCCGGGCGAGTGGCGAGTCGAAACTGAAGGTGGCCGCGGCGACTCCGCCCAGCTCGAAGTCGTAGATCGCGGTGACATAGGTGGCGACGCCGACGTCGAAGGTCTCCCCGGCGCGTGGACCGGCGCCGATGGTACGGGTCGGGCCGGAGGAGGCGCCCAGCGCCGCCACCCTCGTGACCGATCCGAAGACCTGGACCAGCGCGGTGAGGTAGTACGGGCCCATATCGAACAACGGCCCGGCACCGGCCTGGAACAAGAAGTCGGGGTTGGGGTGCCAGGTCTGCGGGCCCGGGGTCTGGAAGACCATGGAGGCGGTGAGCGGGCGGCCGATGTCACCGCGGTCGACCATACGCCGCGTCGCCTGCCAGCCCGGACCAAGGAACGTGTCGGGAGCGGACCCTATGATGAGCCCCGCCCCGTCGGCCTTCTCGACCAACGCGGTGCCCGACTCGAGATCCAGCGCGAACGGTTTCTCGTTCCACACATGCTTGCCTGACGACAGCGCCGCCTCCGCAACCTCCGCGTGGGAGCTGGGAAGTGTCAGGTTGACAATGATCTCCACGTCGTCGCGCGCCAAGACCTGCTCAACGGTCCCGGACGCGGGTACTCCGAAGTGCTCGGCAGCCGCCTCTGCCCTCTCGACCAGGAGATCGGCCACGAAGCGTACGTCGAGATCCGGGAAGGAGCGCATGTTGGCGAGGTACTGCTCGCTGATCTTTCCTGCGCCGACCACCCCGATCCCGACGGGGCCTGCCCCAGCGGCATGGGTCATCGACGCGCACCGAGGGTTGTCGTGGCGAAGCGGTAGCTCTCCTCGATGCCGTCGAAGATGTCGCCGGCGTAGTCGTCGAACTCGATCACCGGGAACTGCAGAGCGCCGGCTGCAGCGAGGATGTCCGCGGCAGGCAGGTCACCCTTCCCCAGGGGAAGCTGCGCGGCCGTGTCACCGTCGAGCGGGCCATCCTTGAGGTGCACAGCGACCACCCGATCGCCGAGACGTTCCACGAGGGCCGGGACGTCCTGCCCGGCGCTCGCGGCCCAGTACGCGTCCACCTCGAGCACGACCGACGCGTCGAGCATCTCGGCGAACACCTCCAGGGCGGGACGGCCACCGAGCTGGGTCGCCAGCTCCCAGTTGTGGTTGTGGTAGCCGACACGTACTCCGTGCGCGGCGGCGGCCGAAGCAGCCTCGGCGAGGACGCGCGCGAGCCGCTCCAGGTCCTCGCGGGACTGCCACTGATCCGCAGGTGTGTACGGGTGGACGACCAGGCCGACTCCCAGATCCGCGGCGGCCGAGAAGATCTCGTCGAAACGGCCGTCGGTAAGGCTCTGGTGCGCGGTCGGCGCGGTGAGTCCGGCAGTAGGCAGCGCGCTGGCCAACGCGTCGGCGGCGGCCAGCATGTCGAACGGCTCGACGCGGGTCAGGCCGGTAGCGGCCAGCCGCGCCAGGGTGCCGGCGAAGTCGCTCGCCAGCGGCCGGCGTACCGAGTAAAGCTGGACCGACAGGTCGGGAAGGGACATCCCGGAGCCTCCTGGGATCAGTCGCGGGAGAACGGCAGGACGTTCGTCAACCAGGCCACCAGCTCGGTCGGGTTCCGTGACTGCGTCCAGATCCGACCGGGGCCCTGCAGCTCGAACACGAAGCCCTCGCCGCTCTTGGCCGACTGCATGAGGCCTCCAGCCGCGGCCCTCCGGAGCGAGGTCTGGACGCTGTTGTCCCAGGCCACCATGTGTCCGGAGTCGACGACCATGGAGTCGCTCGGCCCGAGATCCATGACGTCGATGGCGCCGTACGCAGCGAGTACCACCTGCCCCTGGCCGGACGCACGAACGAGGAAGCCGCCCTCACCCCCCGCGAGGTTCTTGAAGCCTCCCCAGGAGGTGTCGATGCTGACGTCGTTGTCAGAGCACAGATAACTGCCCCTCGTGATGTTGAGGCCCTCGGTGACGGGCAGCCCGACCGCGTCGCCGGGAAGTCGGGCAGCGCAGTCGACCCACCCGCCCGCCGCGGGGGCCGTGAACGAGGTGATGAAGAACGACTCGCCACCGAGCACGCTGCGCTTCAACGACTTCATGAGCCCACCGGATGCCTTCGCCTCGATGGCGACGCCGGCCGACGTGGCCATCATGGCGCCCGACTCTGCTCGGACCGACTCGCCCGGAGCGAGCGTGCAACGTGCGACGGCGAACCCGGGGTTGTGACGAATCGCTATCTCCATCCCGCGACCCTAGCCCCACGTGAGGACGGCCACGAGTCCGGAGACCGCCGCCTTTTGCGTTGGTCACCAGCCGGGTGTGCGATACCTCCCGCGGTGGCCGTTCCCTCCGTATGTCGGGGCATGGTGGCCCCTAACCGATCGCAGGCGCCTTCACCGCGGGGCCGATGAGGCGCTCGACCCGACCTTGCGCCCGACGAAGCGGTACTCGACGTCGCGCCGAGGTTGTGGCACGTTACGAGGTGATGCGTACGCCTCCTCCTGTTCTCGCCCTCGTCGCCGCCTTGGCGCAACGTGTCCTGACAGGGGGTGGACGGCCGCGAGCAGCCGGACGCGCAGCCGCGGCAGCCGCGATCGCTGCCGCCTCAGCGGCGCTTGCAGCGACGTCCGCACGGCGGTTCCGTCGTGTGGGGACCACGTTGGTACCGGTCCATCCGGAGCAGGCTTCGGTCCTGGTGACCACCGGCGCGAACGCGCTGAGCCGCAACCCGATGTACGTCGGCTTGACGGGACT
>JAWWPH010000190.1:0-2994 GCA_033850875.1 Nocardioidaceae bacterium
TCGGTGTCGTCGGCGCCACGGCGCTGTCCGGCCTCGGCTCTGGGACGGCTCTCGGCGCGGGCGCCCCGAGTGACGGCGCAATCTTGAACTTCGCGCTCAACCTCGAGTACCTCGAAGCCGAGTTCTACTCCCACGCCGCCTTCGGTCACGGCCTCGACCACGGTCTGACCACCGGCAAGGGCAAGCACGGCGGTGTCATCGGCGGCCGCATGGTCAACTGGCAGACGCCGAACATCCGCAAGTACGCCACCGAGATCGCCCACGACGAGGTGTCGCACGTCAAGTTCCTGCGCTCCGCGCTCGGCTCGGCCAAGGTGGCCAGGCCCGAGATCGACCTCAAGAACAGCTTCACCGCCGCCGCCCGGGCCGCCGGCCTGATCGGACCGCACCAGACGTTCGACCCCTACGCCAACGAGAACAACTTCCTCCTGGCGGCGTTCCTCTTCGAAGACGTCGGAGTCACCGCGTACAAGGGCGCCGCTCCGCTGATCAGCAACAAGACCTACCTCGAGGCGGCCGCAGGCATCCTCGCGGTGGAGGCGTACCACGCCGGCATCGTCCGCACGAACCTGTACGCGAAGGACCTGATGGCAGCCGTCAAGGCCATCTCGGACGCTCGTGACAGTCTCGACGGCAAGTCCGACGACGACCAGGGCATCGGCGGCAAGAAGCGGGCGAACCTCGTCCCGACGGACAGCAACGGCATCGCCTTCAGCCGCTCCGCTGACCGCGTGCTCAACATCGTCTACCTCACCCCGAAGCGGGCCACCAAGGGTGGCTTCTACCCCGAGGGTGTGAACGGCGCGATCAACACCAGCGGCAGCTGAGCACCAGCCTCCGCAGGGCGGCCCGGTCCTCGCCAGTGAGCGAGGGCCGGGCCACCGCACGTCTTGGTGCCCACCGTTAACGGGAGGCAAGGCTGGGTACGAGGACGGGGTCGTCGTCCGGCACGGATAGAGTTCCGGTCTGGCGGCGGTCGCCTCGGCGAGCTGCCAGGTGCCCGCGATAGCGGAGTAGACCAGACCGTCGGTCACGCACACCCGAAAGGACCATGATGGAGGTCTGGCCCGGCGCCCCGTACCCCCTCGGTGCCACCTATGACGGTGCCGGAACCAACTTCGCCGTCTTCTCCGACGTCGCGACGTCGGTCGAGCTGTGCCTGTTCGGTAGCCGCGGAGCCGAGACGCGCATCCCCATGACGGAGCAGGACGCCCTCGTCTGGCACGCGTACCTCCCCCGGGTAAGCCCCGGGCAGCGGTACGGGTACCGGGTCCACGGGCCGTACGAGCCGGAGCACGGCCATCGCTGCGACCCGAGCAAGCTCCTGATGGACCCTTACGCCAAGGCGCTCGAGGGTGCGATCGACTGGGCCCAGGCATGCTTCTCGTACGACTTCGGCGACCCGTCCCGCCGCAACACCGCGGACTCGGCGCCGCACACGATGAAGTCGGTGGTGATCAACCCATTCTTCGACTGGCAGGAGGACCGGTCCCCGCGCCGGCAGTACCACGAGACGGTCATCTACGAGGCGCACGTCAAGGGGATGAGCCAGTTGCATCCCGACATCCCCGAGGAGATCCGCGGCTCGTACGCCGCCATCGCCCACCCCGCGATGATCGACCACCTGACGCGTCTCGGCATCACGGCGATCGAGCTCATGCCGGTGCACCAGTTCGTCAACGACTCCGGGCTCGTCGACCAGGGCCTCTCGAACTACTGGGGATACAACACCATCGGCTTCTTCGCCCCTCACAACGCCTACAGCTCGTCGGGGCAGCGCGGAGAGCAGGTCCTCGAGTTCAAGGCGATGGTGCGGGAGCTGCACAAGGCGGGCATCGAGGTCATCCTCGACGTGGTGTACAACCACACGGCCGAGGGGAATCATCTCGGCCCGACACTGTGCTTCCGCGGCATCGACAACGCTGCGTACTACCGGCTGGTCGACGACGACCCGTCCTTCTACTACGACACCACCGGTACCGGCAACACGCTGCTGATGCGCAGCCCCCACGTGCTGCAGATGATCATGGACTCGCTGCGGTACTGGGTCACCGAGATGCACGTCGACGGCTTCCGTTTCGACCTCGCGGCCAGCCTGGCGCGCCAGTTCCTGGAGGTCGACCGGCTGAGCGTCTTCTTCGACCTCGTGCACCAGGACCCTGTCATCTCGCAGGTCAAGCTGATCGCGGAGCCGTGGGACCTCGGACCTGGCGGCTACCAGGTCGGCAACTTCCCGCCCCTGTGGACCGAGTGGAACGGCAAGTTCCGCGACACCGTCCGCGACTACTGGCGGGGCGAGCCGCACTCCCTCGGCGAGTTCGCCGCGCGGTTGTCGGGGTCGAGCGACCTGTACGAGGCCAACGGACGGGCCCCGTACGCGTCGATCAACTTCGTCACCGCGC
The DNA here is from genome assembly GCA_033850875.1 of Nocardioidaceae bacterium. Lineage (GTDB taxonomy): Bacteria > Actinomycetota > Actinomycetes > Propionibacteriales > Nocardioidaceae > DASQEH01. The sequence continues at coordinate 2,403 of JAWWPH010000190.1, forward strand.
ACGACGGCTTCACGCTGCGCGACCTCGTCTCCTACAACGAGAAGCACAACGAGGCAAACGGTGAGGGCAACCAGGACGGCGAGAGCCACAACCGTTCCTGGAACAGCGGAGCCGAGGGAGAGACGACCGATCCCGCGGTCCTGCAGCTGCGGGCTCGGCAGCAACGCAACATGTTGAGCACCCTGCTGCTCAGCCAGGGCGTCCCGATGGTGGCACACGGTGACGAGCTCGGGCGCACGCAGCGCGGCAACAACAACGGCTGGTGCCAGGACACGGAGCTCTCCTGGTACGACTGGGATCTCGACGCGGACCAGAAGGATCTCCTCGCGTTCACGCGGCGTCTGATCGCGCTCCGCCAGGCACACCCGGTGTTCCGGCGCACCGACTTCCTGGACGGCTCCGCGGCGCGCGGCTCGGGGCTCCCGGACGTCTGGTGGTTCCGCCCGGACGGCCGCCGCATGGGGAAGCGCGACTGGGAGCGCGGCGACGCGCACAGCCTCGGCGTGTTCCTGAACGGCCAGGAGATCCCGACGAAGACACCGCACGGCGAGGAGGTCCGGGACGACACGTTCATCCTGCTCCTGAACGCCTT
>JAWWPH010000200.1:0-3223 GCA_033850875.1 Nocardioidaceae bacterium
GCCGCCGAGGCCGAGCGGGGACGTCGCGTCGACCTCCAGGAGATCAACATCCCGGCCGGCCCTCGGCTGGGCGACGTCGTGCTGGAGTCCCGCAAGCTCGACAAGGGCTTCGGCGACCGTACGCTCATCCACGACCTGTCCTTCACCCTGCCGCGTGCCGGCATCGTCGGCGTGGTCGGCCCGAACGGGGTCGGGAAGACGACGCTGTTCCGCATGATCACGAAGGAGGAGACCCCGGACGCCGGCGAACTGAGGGTCGGGCCTACGGTCAAGATCTCCTACGTCGACCAGGGCCGCGGGGGCATCGACCCGAAGAAGAACGTGTGGGAGGTCGTCTCCGACGGTCTGGACCACATCAAGGTCGCCAACTTCGAGATGCCCAGCCGGGCGTACATCGCCTCGTTCGGCTTCAAGGGCCCTGACCAGCAGAAGCGAGCCGGAGTGCTGAGCGGGGGCGAGCGCAACCGGCTCAACCTGGCCCTCACCCTGAAGATGGGCGGTAACCTGCTGCTCCTGGACGAGCCTACGAACGACCTGGACGTCGAGACGCTGCAGTCGCTCGAAGATGCCCTGCTCGACTTCCCGGGCTGTGCCGTGGTCGTCTCGCACGACCGGTGGTTCCTCGACAGGGTGGCGACCCACATCCTCGCCTGGGAGGGCGACGCCGGTGATCCGGGCAGCTGGTTCTGGTTCGAGGGCAACTTCGCGGACTACGAGGCCAACAAGATCGAGCGGCTCGGCGCGGAGGCGGCCCGCCCGCACGCGATGACGTACCGCAGGCTCACCCGCGACTGAGCCCTCGACCCACAACCGAAAAGATCCGACTTCGAGGTAGCGGGGCTCCCTCGAAGTCGGATCCTTCAGTTTTCTGGACGGCTACGCCGACTTGGGTGACAGCACCGGGTCGGGCTCCCCGGTCTCGAGGACCTCGGCCACGGTACTGAAGGCACGACCGATGGCGGTCAGGTCTTCTGCCGACACGACGTCGATGAGCGCGCTCCTGACAGAGTCGACGTGGTCGGGGGCCGCGTCGACCAGTTTGGCGAGGCCGCGCTCGGTGAGATGGGCGATGACACCTCGCCCATCGGACGGGCACTGCCGGCGGACCACGAGCCCGGCTCGCTCCATCCTGGCGATGGTATGGGTGATCCGGCTCCGTGAGTTCTTCACGGAGTCGGCGAGCTCGGCCATCCGGAGCGCACGGTCGTCGGACTCCGAGAGCCGGACGAGGATCTCGTACTCGGGCAGCGACAGGTCGTGGTGCTCACGAAGGTCACGGTCGAGGCGATCCATGAGTAAGGTGCTTCCCAGCAGGAAGGACCGCCAGTCCCGCTGCTGCTGCGTCGTCAACCACTGCGTTGCCATGGCCCCAGTGTACAGATAGTGAAATATTCAACCATCAGCTGAGGCGTTCCAGGATCATGGCCATACCCTGTCCGCCCCCGACGCACAAGGTGATGAGCCCCGTGGACTTATCGTGGAAGTCGAGCGAGTTGAGCATCGTCGCCTGGAGCCGAGCCCCCGTCATACCGAACGGGTGACCGACGGCGATGGCGCCGCCGTTGACGTTGAGCTTGTCGATGTCGATCTTGAGGTCCTGGTACGACGGCACCACCTGGGCCGCGAAGGCCTCGTTGATCTCGACGAGGTCGATGTCGTCGATCGTCATTCCCGCACGGCTCAGGGCCTGGTGCGTCGCGTCGACCGGACCCAGCCCCATGATCTCCGGGGACAGCCCGCTCACGCCGGTGGCGACGATGCGCGCCAAGGCAGTGATCCCCAGCGCAGCCGCCTTGGTGTCGCTCATGATCACGACGGCTGCTGCGCCGTCGTTGAGTGGGCAGCAGTTGCCCGCCGTCACCAGGCCGTCCGGTCGGAAGACCGGCTTGAGTTGTGACACCGCCTCATAGGTGACGCCGGGCCGCGGACCGTCGTCGGCGCTCACCGAAGCGCCGTCGGGCAAGGTGACGGGCACGATCTCCCGTTGCCAGAAGCCCGCGGCGAGGGCCTTCTCCGCGAGGTTCTGACTGCGGACGCCGAACTCGTCGAGCTCACGTCGGGAGATCCCGCGGGACTGGGCGAGATTCTCCGCGGTCTGACCCATCGGGATGTAGATGTCGGGCACGAGACCGTCCAGCCGGGGGTCGTGCCACCCCGCAGAGGGATCCTGCGCCCTGTCCTCCGTTCTCCTGCGTGCTTCGTCGAAGACCGGGTTACGCGTGTTCGGGTGCGAGTCGGAGTTCCCGTTGGCGAACCGCGACACCATCTCCACACCGGCGCTGACGAAGACGTCGCCCTCGCCCGACTTGATCGCGTGAAAGGCCATCCGTGAGGTCTGGACGCTGGAGGCGCAGTAACGGGTGACCGTGGTTGCGGAGAGGTCGTCGTAGCCCAGCAGGACAGCCACCACCCGGGCCAGGTTGAAGCCCTGCTCGCCGCCGGGAAGGCCGCACCCGAGCATGAGGTCGTCGATCTCATGGGGGTCGAGCTCGGGCACCTTCGCGAGGACTGCCGAGACCATGGCCGCGGCCAGGTCGTCCGGCCTCAGGTCCTTGAGCGACCCCTTGACCGCGCGGCCGATCGGTGAGCGCGCTGTGGCGACGATGACGGCTTCCGGCATGGTTCCTCCAGCATCAGTGGTGTCCTCTCGGAGCCTACTTGGCGCTGCGCCTGTCTCGCCCGCTGCGGCCCGCACCGCTGTGCAGCTGACTTTGTGCTGCTCGGAGGCTGTGCCGTTTCGATGCAGTGCTGTTTAGATGCAGTGTGACCCGACATGTGTTCATGCTGAAGCCCCGCTGGTCGGACCTGGACGCCTACGCGCATGTCAACAACGTGACCTGGCTCGAGTACCTCCAGGAGGCCCGGGTCGACATGCTGTACGTGCACGCGCCCGAGCGCGGCGCCGAGGGTCTCGCCGACGGGGTGCTCGTGGTCCGGGCCGAGATCGAGTACCGGCGGCCGATGCTGTTCCGTCAGGAGCCGTACGCGATCGAGATGTGGGTGTCGAAGATCGGCGGCGCGTCGTTCACCATCAGCTACGAGATCGCGGAGGACGACGCGGAAGGCCGCAGGTTGGTCTACGGGCGCGCCTCGACCGTGCAGGCCCCCGTCGACATGGCCACGGGACGCTCACGCCGCCTGAGCCAGACCGAGCGTGCCGTGCTGGGCCGCTTCGCCGACGGCTAGACCCGGCCTACGTGCGCCCGTCGTCGCTCAGGGCCCC
>JAWWPH010000212.1:0-7982 GCA_033850875.1 Nocardioidaceae bacterium
AGGCGTCACCTGACACCCCTCTGGTCGACCCGCCGGCCGACACCCCGCCCGCCGAGCCCCCCGCCGCCTGACCCATCGAGACGTCAATCGGTGCGCGACACCCCGGCAGAGTCGGGCCGCAGGTGACGTCTCGGCGAGCGCGCGGGCCTTGCCGATAGGGTGAGCGGTCGACTGTTCCAACGACTGAGGGAGCCGCAGCGCATGCGCGTCGGAGTGTTGACCGGTGGCGGAGACTGTCCCGGGCTGAACGCCGTGATCCGGGCCGTCGTCCGAAAGGGCGTCGGTGAGTACGGGTACGACTTCGTCGGCTTCCAGGACGGCTGGCGCGGGCCGCTCGAGAACGCGACCTGTGAGCTCGGTGTCGCCCAGGTACGTGGAATCCTCCCGCGCGGCGGGACGATCCTGGGCTCGTCGCGTACCAACCCCTTCAAGGTCGACGGCGGCGTCGAGAAGATCACCGCCAACATCGCGTCGAACAGCATCGACGCCCTCATCGCGATCGGCGGCGAGGACACCCTCGGTGTCGCGACGAAGCTGGCCGACGCCGGGGTCCACGTCGTCGGTGTGCCGAAGACCATCGACAACGACCTGAGCGGTACCGACTTCACGTTCGGGTTCGACACCGCCGTCAGCATCGCCACCGAGGCGATCGACCGGCTCCACACGACCGCGCAGTCGCACCACCGGGTACTCGTCGTCGAGGTGATGGGCCGTCACGCCGGGTGGATCGCGCTGCACTCCGGTCTCGCCGGTGGCGCCAACGTCATCCTCATCCCCGAGCAGCCGTTCGACATCGAGCGCGTGTGCGCCCTGGTCGAGCAGCGATTCGCCTTGCAGTACGCGCCCATCGTGGTGGTGGCCGAGGGCGCGCTCCCGGCGGCGGGGTCGATGTCGACGAAGGAGGGCGAGGTCGACGCGTTCGGGCACGAACGGCTCAGCGGCATCGGTGACCGGCTCGCCGAGGAGATCGAGTCCCGTACCGGCCGGGAGTCGCGTGCTGTCGTGCTCGGGCACACCCAGCGCGGCGGCACCCCCACCGCGTTCGACCGCTGGCTCGCCACCCGCTTCGGGCTGCACGCGATCGAGGCCGTCCACGACGGGGAGTTCGGCGTCATGGTGGCGCTGCGTGGCACCGACATCGTCAGGGTTCCGCTGATCGAAGGGACTGGGGAGCTGAAGACGGTGGACCCCGCGCAGTACGCCGAGGCCGAAGTCCTCTTCGGCTAGACCTAGGCTTCAGGTATGCGCATCCCCACCCTCGACGAGCTGCATGCCCTCGGCGCGGCCCATCAGCCCGGCTGGCCCGACGAGGCGAAGCTCGCCGACGCCGTGGCCACGCTCCGGTCACGGCCGCCGCTGGTCTTCGCCGGCGAGTGTGACGACCTCAAGCGGTCCCTCGGCGAGGTCGCCGCCGGGCGTGCCTTCTTGCTGCAGGGCGGCGACTGCGCCGAGACCTTCGCCGGCGTGACGGCCGACAACGTGCGCGCGAAGCTGCAGGTCCTCCTGCAGATGGCCGTCGTGCTGACGTACGCCGCATCGGTCCCCGTGGTCAAGCTGGGCCGGATCGCCGGGCAGTACGCCAAGCCCCGGTCGAGCGACACCGAGACTCGCGAGGGCGTGACGCTCCCGGCGTACCGCGGCGACGCTGTCAACGGCTTCGCCTTCACGCCCGAGGCGCGGGTACCGGACCCCGACCGGCTCGTGGAGGTGTACAACTCCTCGGCTGCCACGCTCAACCTGTGCCGGGCGTTCCTCCAGGGGGGTTATGCCGACCTGCGCCAGATGCACGCCTGGAACGCCGACTTCGTGAAGCGAAGCCCCGTCGGCGCCGCGTACGAGCGGCTGTCGGGCGAGATCGACCGCGCTCTCGACTTCATGCGCGCGATCGGAGCGGAGTCCGAGGAGCTGCACCGCGTGTCGTTCCACAGCAGCCACGAGGCGCTGATCCTCGAGTACGAGCACGCACTGACCCGGATCGACTCACGGACCGGGGAGCCGTACGACGTCTCCGGCCACTTCGTGTGGATCGGCGAGCGGACGCGCCAGCTCGACGGCGCCCACGTCGAGTTCGCGTCGCGCATCCGCAACCCGATCGGCGTGAAGCTGGGGCCTTCGGCCACTCCCGACGTGGCGATCGCGCTGGCGTCGAAGCTGAACCCCGACAACGAGCCCGGCCGTCTCACGTTCGTCACCAGGATGGGCGCGGGCAAGGTCCGCGACCTGCTTCCCGACATGGTCGAGAAGGTGAGCGCCGCCGGGGTGCAGACCGCCTGGGTCTGCGACCCGATGCACGGCAACGGCTTCGAGACGTCGACCGGGTACAAGAGCCGCCGGTTCGACGACGTGATCGACGAGGTGCGGGGCTTCTTCGAGGTACACCACGCTCTCGGCACCTGGCCCGGTGGGCTGCACGTGGAGCTCACCGGAGACGACGTCACCGAGTGCGTCGGCGGGGGAGAGGCCCTCGACGAGGCCAGCCTGGTCCACCGCTACGAGTCGGTGTGCGACCCCAGGCTCAACCGGACGCAGTCGCTCGAGCTGGCGTTCCTCGTGGCCGAGATGCTGCGCCAGAGCCGCGGCTGAGGTGCCGCCGTGATCGACCTCCGCAGCGACACCGTCACGACGCCGACCGAGCCGATGCGCTCGGCGATGGCCTCGGCGGAGGTGGGCGACGACGTGTACGGCGAGGACCCGACGGTCCGCCGTCTCGAGGAGCGGGTGGCCGCTCTGCTCGGCTTCGACGCCGCGCTGTTCACCGTTACGGGCTCGCTGTCCAACCTCCTTGCCGTCCGCGCTCTGGTCGAGCCCGGCACCGAGGTGCTCTGCGAGTCCAGTGCTCACATCGCGCGCGCCGAGCTCGGCGCGCACGCCACGGTCAACGGCGTCACGATGCGGACCTGGACCCACCCGCGTGGCCACGTCGACATCGACGCGGTCGAGGAGATGCTCGCGCCGGACCTGGGTCCGTTCTTCGTCCGGACCAGCTGCGTCTCGGTCGAGAACACGCACAACTTCGCCGGCGGCACGGTCCAGCCGCTGGACCGGCTCGACGCGCTGGTGGAGCTGGCTCGACGGCACGGCGTCGGCGTCCACCTCGACGGGGCCCGGCTCTGGAACGCTCACGTGGCGACCGGTACGCCGCTCGACCGGCTCGCGGCCGTTGCGGACACGGCCACGGTGGCGTTGTCGAAGGGCCTGGGTGCGCCGATCGGCTCGGTGATGCTCGGGACGCGGGACACGGTGGCGCAGGCGCGGGTCTGGCGCAAGCGCCTCGGCGGTGGGTGGCGGCAGGCGGGTGTGCTGGCGGCTGCCGGCCTCTATGCCCTCGACCACCACGTCGACCGGCTCGCCGACGACCACGAGCACGCCCGGCTGATCGCCGAGGCGGCAGGGGTTGACCCTGGGACGGTTCAGACCAACATCGTGGTCATCGACACCGACGACGCTGCCGGCCTGGTCGAACGGTGCCGTACCGACGGCGTGCTGGTGTCGGCGGTAGGCCCGCGGGTGGTCCGGGCCGTCACCCATCTCCAGATCGCCAAGCCCGACGCTCACCGGGCGGCCGACGTCATCGCCCGCGCGATCCGGCACGCTCGCTGAGGAGGGCGCGGTCTCACACCGGCAGGTGCGTCACCTCCGGCTCCTTCACCCGGCGTGGCGCCAGCTCGACGGTGTACATCGCCGCCAGCACGAACGCCCCTCCGGCGAGCATCCTCGCGGTGAGGTGGTCGCCACCGAAGAGGACCGCGAAGAACGCCGCCCACACCGGCTCCATCGTCATGATGATCGCGGCCCGGGTCGAGGGGATCCGGGCCTGCGCCCACGTCTGTCCGAGTAGCGTCAACGAGCCGGCGATCACGGCCATGTAGAGCAAGGACGCCCAGCCGCTTGACGTCGCCGGCGTGTGGATCCCGTTCGGTGCGCTGACCACTGTGCACACGGCGCAGATCACCGCCATCTGCACGATAGACAGGCCGAAGACATTGGTGGTCGTCGACCAGCGGCCGAGACCGATGATGTGCAGCGCGTACAGCATCGCCGACGCGAAGATGGCAGCCACCCCGGGCGAGATCGACATGCCCTGCAGAGACAAGAAGCCCAGCCCGACCGTCGACATCGCGACGGCGGTCCACACCACCGCCGGGATCCTCTCCTTGAGCAGCAGGGCCGCGAACACCGGCGTGGCCACGACGTACATGCCGGTCACGAACCCTGACACACTCGCCGACGTGCGCTCGAGCCCGAGCGTCTGCAGTACCTGGGCGACGCCGTACACGAGCCCGAGGAGGACGCCCTGCCGTACCTCGTCACGCGACAACCGTGAGACGGAGCGCGGCGCGAGCAGGAACAGGGCCACGGCGGCGACGGCGAAGCGCAGCGACAAGAAGTCGAGAACGGAGATCTGACGGAGCAGGTCCTTGATCAGGAAGAAGGTCGATCCCCAGGCCGCCGTCACCCCGAGCAGGGTGAGCGTGGGCAGGGCGCCTCCTGTCCGCTTCGTCACCGGCCAACTCTAGATGGCGGCGCCGTCACACGATCGTCAGGACGATCGTCGAGCCGTAGGGCGCCATCGTGGAACCGTCTGGTGACTGCCGGAGCACGACGCCGAGGCCCAGGTACGGATGGAACTGCACGAGGGTGTAGTGGAAGCCCGCGGCGGCCAGCGCCGCCTCGGCGGAGCTGATACTGGAGTGGCCGACGTCCGGAACGGCGACCAGGTGCGGCCCCCGGCTGACGACCAGCGCGACCTTGTCACCCTTGTACCCGACACCATGGTCGGGTGACTGGCTGATCACAACCCCCTTGTCGACGTTGTCGTCGTAGCGCCGGGTCGTGGTCACGCGGAAGCCGACCCGGCTGAGCCGCTTGTCCGCGACCCGTACCCGCTTGCCGCTGTAGTCGACGAGCCGGTGCGGCTGCGGACCCTTGCTCACGACGAGCCGGACGGGGTCGTTGCGCCGCAGCGACGTACCGGCGCCGGGCGAGAACGAGATCACGACGCCCGCCTTCACCGTCTCGCTCCACCGCCGGGTCGTCGGCCCGACCGTGAGTGAGCTCCCGGTGATCCGCTGGATCGCCTCGCTCTCGCTCAGCCCGCGCAGGTCGGGAACGGCGTGACGCTCGGGGCCCTTCGAGATCACCGCGGTGACGGTGCCGTGGTCCTTCAGCACGTGGTCGCCCGGAGCCGGGTCCGTCGAGACGACGCTGCCCGCCGGTACCGTCTCGGAGTACGCGGTGCCGCCCACCTCGAACCGCAGGCCGGCGCTCTCGATCCTCTGCTGCGCCGCCGCCTGGCTCAGCTGGACGACGTCCGGAGTCGCACGGAAGCGCCCGACACCGTAGTACCAGCCGGCCAGACAGGCGGCAGCAGCCAGCAGGAGGACGACGACGAATGCGATCCAGCCGCGCCTGCGGCTGCGGTACCCGGCACCGCGCGCGGTGGCGGCGGCCGGCGGCTCGCTGTCGCTCCCGGCGCCGGAGTCGGCGGCATGTGCACCTGTGTGTACACGGTCGACGCCCTCCTCGGCGGGTCGGCCGTCCAGCCGGGCGCGGGGTTCGTCGACCACGATCGTGCTCTCGGCGCCGGACGCCGGACGAGCGCTGTCGGAGCTGAAGTCGTCGTAGGCGGCGAAGTCGAAGACCTCGTCGGAGCCCGCGTCACCATGGCCGGTGTCGACGTCCCCGGAGGTCCGGCGCGCCGAGGGTGGCACCGGCCCGGCGCCGTTCGACATGGACTCGACGCCGCCCGGTACGCGCTGCAGCGAGACGGTTGGAGTGAGGTCGTCGGTGAGCTCCTGGTCGTCGACGACCCCATGCTCCAGTGCGTGGCGCACCCGCCGCAGCTGGTGCAGCATCACGTGCGCATCGGCCGGCCGGACGTCGCGGTCGCGGCTGGTGGCGCGGGCGACGAAGGCGTCGAGGTAGCGGGGGATGCCCGCCACGACGGTGGACGGCGCCGGCACGTCGTGGTGGACATGCTTGTAGGCGACCTGGATGGGGTTGTCCCCGGAATGCGGCTTGGTACCGGTCAGCATCTCGAATGTCAGCACGCCCAGCGAGTACACGTCGGAGCGCGCATCGGCGGTGCCGTCGGTGACGAGCTCCGGCGGCAGGTACGAGACGGTACCCATCAGGACGCCGTTGGTGGCCGTCGCCGACGTCGAGGTGCTGATGGCGCGCGCGAGCCCGAAGTCGGCGACCTTGAGCACGCCGCGCGGGTCGATGAGGACGTTCTCCGGCTTGATGTCACGGTGGATGATGCCCGTCTCGTGAGCCAGGGCGATCGCCTCGAGGATCTCCTCGAGCAGGCCGAGCGCGCGCTTGGGCGGCAGGGGAGCCTCGGCCCGGATCACGTCCCGCAGCGTGTGTCGTCCGGCGACGTACTCCATCGCCAGGAACAAGATCCCGTCGTCGTCGCCCTGGTCGTACACCGTCACCACGTTGGGGTGGCTGAGCCGGGCCGCGGCGCGAGCCTCCCGGACGAAGCGTGTACTGAACTCCTCGTCGTCGGCGAGCGCATGCGGCATCACCTTGACCGCGACGGTCCGTTCGAGGCGGAGGTCGGTGGCCTCGTACACGGTCGCCATGCCGCCGCGAGCGATTCGGGCTCCTACCAGGTAGCGCCTGTCGAGCAGACGTCCGACCAGCGGGTCGGAGCCGCCGGGTCTGTCCACGATCGCAGTGTACGTAGCGTCACCGTCTCCGACCGTGAGCCTCGCCGCCCGCCTACGGCGCCGGGGAGCTCGCCACTGAGGGCTTTGCTCTCGGTGGCTGCTCGCCGCGCTCAGTGCACTGCACCGGTGTTGTTCAGCAGGGGGGATGTCGTCGGTGGTGGTCGATGAGGATGTGGATGGCGCGTTGTTCGAGGGTCGAGTCGGGTGGGTGAGTCTGCCAGTGGCGGAGTCGGATCTGGTGTGCCGTGAGGCTGCCGTGCCCGAGTGCGGGCGGGGGTAGGGAGTGGTGGGTGAGGCCGGTGGGGGTGCGCCACGTGGTCTTGCGGGAGGTGGGGTCGGCGGTCACCTGCATGGCGGGGTGGTCACGGGTGGTGTGGCAGGCCTTGGACAGGCCTTGGCTGTTGGTGAAGCTGGTGTCGCCGCCATGCGCGTAGGGGTGGATGTGGTCGATATCGCGGATGGGGGAGGCGCAGTTGATGCCGCGGCAGTGTTGGTCGGCGACGAGGACGGCTTGGCGCAGGCTGCCGTCGACGCGGCGTCGTCGGCTGTCCATCGTGGTGAGGCTGGCGTCGACGGGGTCGGTGTAGAGGCGGCGGACCCAGGCGTTGCCGGTGGTGGCGAGGCGGCGGGCGAGGGGCGCGGTGATGGGTCCGGCTCCCACCAGCTCGGCGGGGGTGTCGGCACCGGCGAGCAGGGTGGTGTCGGTCATCACCAGGCAGATGTCGGTGCTGAGCCGGTCGGCACAGGTCGCGCCGGTGAGGCGCTCGACGAGGGTGTCGCAGATCAGCCGGTGCAGGCTGCGGGTATCACCGGCGGCGCGCTGGGCGGTGGCGAAGGCATGCAGGTTCTGCCAGCAGGAGGTGGCCTGTTCGACCGGGAGGTAGGCGTCGAGGTAGGCCATGTCGGCGCCGGCGGGGACGAGGCGGACATGGCGGTCGGCACGCTCCTTGGTGGCGCGGCGGGCGGCGGCGTCGGGGTCGATCTCGATGACGCGCCGCTCGGCCAGGCCCCGGACCTTCCCGGGAAGGACGTCGACGGCCTCCTCGGCGATGACGGTATCGGCCAGCCGCTGCAGTTCGGGATCGTCGATCGAGCTGGTCTCGATCGCGACAGCCCGCGCGGCCGACAGTGCCAGCTCTCCGGACTCCACCGCCCCCAAGACAGCGGGATGACGCTCGACGAGGCTGTGGGCGTCGGACATGAAGCTCTGGGCGGTGAGCACGGAGACATCCATCGACAGCGCGACCTCGGCCACCATGCATCGGTAGGCACCGGGCGCTCCGCTCACGCCGAGGTCGGCGTCGAGAC
>JAWWPH010000599.1:0-3225 GCA_033850875.1 Nocardioidaceae bacterium
CAGCGCTCATCCTGCGATTTCTTCTACAAAGAAGAACTGCAAGAGCTTCGCCAAAAAGGCGTGCTCACGCGTCTTTCGCTCGCCTGGTCGCGTGACGGCAAAGAGAAGTTTTACGTCCAGGACAGGATGCGGGAGGTCGGTGCAGAACTCTGGCAATGGCTCACGCGCGGGGCGCACTTCTACATTTGCGGCGATGCCAAGCGCATGGCGAAGGATGTCGAGGCCGCCCTCGTCGAGATCGTCGCCGCGCACGGTGCCCGCTCGACGGACGAGGCGATTGCCTTCATCGCGTCACTAAAGAAAGCCGGGCGCTATCAGGCGGACGTTTATTAATGCGGGACCGCGCACCTCTTGTTGCGCATGAACGGCATTCCGTAGCATAGCAGGAGCTGTCGCGGTCCGACTCTACCGCTTCATTCCTTCCGGCAAATTTGCTAGGTCGAGCGCTTCTTCCTCGCACATGACGCGCACGACTTGCGCCATTCGCTGGACATCGCTTGCTGGCGCGGATGGCTGCGGCATCAAGCCCCCCACAAGCTGCTTGAGACTCCGCAGCGCGCCGAAATTGCGAACGTAATGGCGCATGAAGACGCGCATAACATGCGCAACGCCCTCCTCCGTTACCGAGCGGCAATCCTCCGCGAAATATGAGGTTTTGCCGAAGGCGCCGGTGACGATCTCGTAAGAGGGAAAATAAGTGACGCCCTTGCATGCTTTGACGATCTTGTCGCAAGCAACCCGCAGGACCGACTTCGAAGCAATCGTAGAGACGAGCACGTGACGCCGTTCCGCCGTCGCGATCAACGGAACCGGCGAGACAGTCAGAATGACGCGGGCCTCGGGATTGATGGCGCGCAACTCGGACACAAACGTCGTCATGTCGGCGACAACGTCTTCAACCTCGAGATTCAGGAAGTCGTAGCGCCTTTTGTCGAAGCTGCCACCGAGTACGCCGGGGCATACCGGAAACACCGCACCGTCCTGGCGCGAGGCCCAGCACTCGGTAAGGCCAAGGGTGAAAACAAGCACATCGAGATTTTCGAACATCTCGCGGACATGATGGAGATGGCTTTCGCGGTCCATGCGGTATTCGAGCATGGAGCTGAACCCCTCCGGCTGTATATTCGGACGGAACGGATCGATGATTCGCGTCGGGCTCTCGACCCAGATGTCCTCCTTCGGCTCAAAGCGTCCAAAGGCACGGCGGAAGAGCTGCAGCAATTGCCGGCTCGTATAGATATTGCCGAAACGGGCCGTGAAAACGCCGTAGCCAAGTTCTTGCGCGGTTTCAGGCGGGGCGATCGGATTCGCAGTTTCGGTGACGTAATAGTTCAGCCCGCTTTCGCGCAGATAGCGTCCGATATGTTGGGCAAAGCAGCTGCCCGACGTAGCAACTTTGTCGTGCGCTCCGATCGTGAACGGCACGTCGACAACCGGATCGAGATCGGGGGCCGCGACATTGGCCACTGCCCGCCGCCACAACGCATGGTCCGGCAAGTTTTGGTAGGGGTGGTTCATGAGGGAACCTGTGCGTGTTCCATGTTGGCCCGATAGAAGTCGAGCGCGTCCTTGAGAACCTCCATACCATAGCGTGGATTGGCGTGAGTTGCATCCGCACCCCAGCCCTCCGGCGCAAGCATCCTGTTCTCGCCGATCATGACCCTCGGCGCACGAAGGTAGGCGACACCAATCTCCTCGCACAATCTGCGGTAAATATCGCACTCCAGCCGCCAGAGCTTGTAGCGGATGAGTTCGGGAGCGATGTTCTTGCGCAGCAGTCTCGCGCGCACGAACTCGCTCGGATAAGCAAGAACGCGATGATTGGGGAGAGGCGGCGGCGGCTCCAGCTCCAGGATAGGAAGGCGCGTGGCTGCACGGAAGGCGCGCAGGATCGCCAATGGTTCCGCCATATGGTTCTTCAGAACCTCGCGAATCAGCGCTTCGGGAACGAGTTCATGCCCAGGCTGCAGCGGAAGCTCGGGCTCGCTGCTAAGGACGAAATCAAAGGGCCGCTTGTTCTTCACGATGCCGAGAACATTGTGTTCGTTGCCCCCACACACGAGAACAACGAAGTTCCAGGGTGACTCGGTCACTAGCTGGCTGAGTTTCGGATTCAGCTGGGTCGCACCCGGAGTGCCGTGAAGCACCGGATGGTAAGACTCGTCGTAGAGATAAATGAAACGCGCATCGATGCGCGGGGCCTCAGCTGGGAGAACGGATGTCTGGTAATCGTACGCGCCCTTGGCGAAGGCTACGATATGGCTGTGGCCGAAAGCGACAAAGGAGTGCATCGATCGGGAATCGGTCCAGGCCTGAATTCAGTTCATATCGTGGGCATGCCCGCCCAGCGTCCGCTCCGTGCCTCTTAAGCTCTGCCAGTATTCTGTGGGCGCAGCGGGTTGATACCAGCTTCCGAGCGATATTCCAGTCGCACTCTAGCGGGCCCTCCCTAAGCGCCGCGTCGCCTTGGCCAGCCAGCGCCGCAGGTCCGGGGGCAGGTGGGGCGAAAGGGCCGCGCGGACTTGCTTGTGGTAGCCGTCGAGCCATTTTGTTTCGTCGGGCGTCATAAGGCTCGGCTGCACAGGGCCGACGTCGATCGGTGCCAGGGTCAAGACATCGAAACCGAGCATCTCGCGCGCGGCGCCCTGGATATTGCGCGCGGCGACCACGAGGAGGTTCTCGATGCGGATTCCGAACTCTCCGGCTTTGTAATAGCCGGGTTCGTTCGACAGGATCATGCCAGGCTCAAGCGCGACATGACCCAGCTTGGAGATGCGCTGCGGCCCCTCGTGGACCGACAGGTAGGCTCCGACCCCGTGGCCTGTCCCGTGCTCGAAATCGAGACCCGCGGCCCAAAGGTATTGGCGCGCGAAAGCGTCGATCTGCGCACCAGACGTGCCAACCGGAAAGACCAAGCGGGAGATCGCGATGTGGCCTTTCAGCACGCGTGTAAAGCGATCGCGCATTTCGTTTGTCGGCCGGCCAACCGCGATTGTGCGGGTCACGTCCGTGGTGCCGTCTTCGTATTGCGCGCCGGAATCGATGAGAAAGAGACCGCGCCCGATGCGGGCGTTGGTCGCGCGCGTCACCCGATAATGCGGGCTCGCGGCATGCGGCCCAGAGGCGGAGATCGTCGGGAACGAGATGTCCCGCAGTTTACCCGATTGACCGCGGAACGCTTCGAGCGCTGCTGCAGCGTCGATCTCGGTGAGCTTGCCTTTGGGC
>JAWWPH010000216.1:0-4662 GCA_033850875.1 Nocardioidaceae bacterium
CACGCGCGGCACGACACCGACCTCGGCGCTGAGGGTGCGGATGTCGCTCAGGCCGCGGCCGTCCATCCGTACCTGGTCGCGCAGTACGCGGTCGCGCACGAGCTTCTTGGTGACCGAGCGGAAGGCCGCACCGATCTCCTTCTCGCGGCCCTCGAAGCCCGGGGCCACCTTGTCGAGCACGGCCGACTTGATCTCGTCGAGCCTGTCCTCGCGCTCGTGCTTGCCGACGATGGTGAGTGCCGGCGCGAGGTCGGCTCTGGCTGCGCTCTCGACGGCGGCGTACACGTCGTCCTGGTAGTCGAGGAAGCGCGGGAACTCGGTGACCGGCTTCGCCGCCAGTGCGGCGAGCTGGGACTGCGCCTCGCACATCTGCTTGATAAACGCCTTCGACGCCTCGAGGCCCTCGGCGACGACCTCCTCGGTCGGCGGCTGTACGCCGCCCTGGACCTTGTCCCAGGTGGCGAGTGTCGACTCGGCCTCGACCATCATGATGGCGACATCGCCCGTGGAGGTGACGCGGCCGGCGACGACCATGTCGAACACGGCGTCCTCGAGCTGGCTGTGGCTCGGGAAGCCGACCCAGTCACCGTCGATGAGCGCGACGCGGACGCCTCCCACGGGGCCGCTGAACGGCAGGCCGGACAGCTGCGTCGACAGCGAGGCGGCGTTGATCGCGAGCACGTCGTAGGGCGTGTCGGGGTGCAGCGCGAGGACGGTGATGACGACCTGTACCTCGTTGCGCAGCCCGGACACGAAAGTCGGGCGCAGGGGTCGGTCGATCAGCCGGCAGGTGAGGATCGCGTCCTCGGACGGCCTGCCCTCACGACGGAAGAACGAGCCGGGGATGCGTCCCGCGGCGTACATGCGCTCCTCGACGTCGACCGTGAGCGGGAAGAAGTCGAACTGCTCTTTCGGGTGCTTGCCGGCGGTCGTCGCCGACAAGAGCATGGTCTCGTCGTCGAGGTACGCGACGGCCGAGCCGGCCGCCTGACGGGCGAGCTGCCCGGTCTCGAAACGGATGGTTCTGGTGCCGTGGCGACCGTTGTCGATGGTGGTTTCCACGGATTGGGGGTCGGATCCCGACATGGGAGTCCTTTCTCTACGCGTGACGTCACGCGTTGTGCGCCGCGGTGCGGCCCTGCCGGATCGGGTGCACGTTGCACCCGGGCGGCACCCGAGCGCGGCTCTGGCCGGCTCGGGCTCGGTGCTGACCGTGCTGAGGCCGGTCTTCGATCGAAGTCTGCGGGGCTGCGAGATGAGAATCTCGCTTGTCCCGAAGACCACTACCGAGGACCGGCGTCCTCGCATCGGCGTCAGCGCCTGACGTCACTGGTGGTCGCGGCCCGAAAGGGACGCGTCGGTGAACTGTCGTGTGAACGCTATTCAGTTTTCGCATCGGACGGGACCTGGAGTGTCACGGTCCCGACACTGGGTTGGGGTGCCTCGACGGCTGGGGCCGGCCGGGGCCGCGACAGCTCCACTCGGAGCAGCCGCGGATGGGTCAACGACGCAGGCCGAGTCTCTCGATCAGGCTGCGGTAGCGGGAGATCTCGGTCTGCTGCAAGTAGTTGAGCAGCCGACGGCGCTGCCCTACGAGAAGCAGCAGGCCGCGGCGGCTGTGGTGGTCGTGCTTGTGGTCCTTCAGGTGCTCGGTGAGATCGGCGATGCGCTTGGTGAGCAGCGCGACCTGTACCTCGGGCGAGCCGGTGTCACCGTCGGAGGTGGCATAGTCGTCGATGATCGACTTCTTGGTGGCAGCATCAAGCGGCACGCGATCTCCTTCAGGGACTCGTTGCGCGGCGCGCCGGGGCCTGTTCACCCGGGCACTGTGGTTCCGCGGCCGTCATACGGCACCGCAAGACTACCAGCGAGTCGCCTGGACCTCCCAATCCAGCGCTACCCGACCCGCCGAGACACCGGCGGCGTGGTGAGCAGCTCGCGCGCCGAGTCGACGTCGCGCTTCATCTGGTCGACGAGCTCGTCGATCGCGTCGAACTTCACCATCTCCCGCAGTCGCGCCGAGAAGACGACCTCGACGCCGACCCCGTACAGCTCCAGGTCGGTGCGGTCGAGGACGTACGACTCGACCTTGCGCTCGGTGCCGTCGAACGTCGGGTTGGTGCCGACCGAGATGGCGGCCGGCCAGTACGGTGCGCTCGGCTCGTCGAGCCGGTGCAGCCAGCCCGCGTACACGCCGTCAGCCGGCACGGCGGTGCGGGTGATCGAGACGGGTACGTTCGCGGTCGGGTACCCGAGCTCGCGGCCGCGCTGGTCCCCTCTCACGACGTAGCCGCGGATCGTGAAGGGCCGCCCGAGGGCCTCGGTCGCCGCCGCGACGTCCCCTGCGGCGATACAGGCCCGGATGTACGTCGACGACCAGGAGTGCCCTTGCGACCCGTCGAGCGGCAGCGCCGCGACGGTCACCCCCTGCGGCTCGCACAGCGAACGCAGCAGGGCGACGTCGCCGAGCGCGCGGTATCCGAAGCGGAAGTTCTCGCCCACCACCACGACGCGTGCGTGCAAGGTGTCAAGGAGGACGCCCGTGACGAACTCCTCCGCCGTGACCTTCGCCAGCGTCGGGGTGAACCGCAGCACCAGCACCGCGTCGGCGCCGGCGTCTCCGAGCATCACCAACCGGTCGTCCATGGACGACAGCGGTAGCGGCGCCAGGTGCGGAGCCACCACGGTGAGCGGGTGCGGGTCGAACGTGACGGCCACGACGGGGATCCCGCCCCGCTCGGACGACAGCTCGTGCGCACGACGGATCACGTGGCGGTGTCCCAGGTGGACACCGTCGAAGTTCCCGATCGTCACGACTGTCGGGCCCAGCTCTGCTGGGATCTCCGCGACGTCGCGCCAAACCTGCATGCGGTCGGAGCTCCTTCACTGGCCGAGTTGTGCAGGACAAACTCTCCCATGACCAGGGCACGGCCGACATCGGCGGCACCGCCGACCGGCCACGTATGCACCCCCGAGTGGGCGCATATGCACCCCCGACCGGGCACGTATGCACCCCCGACCGGGCACGTATGCACCTACACCCTGGCCAACCAGCCCGTCCTCCCGGCTCAACCGATCATGTCCGCCCGCTCGACGCGACACCTGCGCCCGCTCGACCCGACATTTGCGCCCGGTCGACGCGACACCTGCGCCCGCTCGACGGTCAGGCGGGATCGAAGACGGCGACCGGCCGGGCGGTCGGGCCGTGCTGCTCGTACAGGGCGAGGAACCGCCCACCCGGTGCCAGCACGGCGACGGGAGCCGCCGTCCCCGGTCTGTCGGCACCCAGGTCCGCGCCTGCCGCCGCTACGGTCGCGGCGCGGTCCAGCCGGACCTCGAGGGGCCGGCCGTTGCGTACTGCGGCAACCTGAGTCTCTTCGACGACGTACGAGGCGAAGCACTCCCGCGCGACGTCGTCGAGTGACACGACCGGCAGGGCGGCAGGCTCCAGCGCCGCCAGGGCATCGAGGTCGTGTGCCTGCCGCGCCGTGAAGGGGCCGACGCGTACGCGGCGCAGTCGGGTCAGGTGACCGCCGACACCCAGTACCTGTCCCAGATCCCTCGCGAGGGCACGGATGTAGGTCCCGCTGGAGCACTCCACGGTGACGGCGGCGTCGACGAACGGACCCGTGCGCTCGCAGGCGAGCAACGACAGGGCACTGATGTGGACCCGCCGGGCCGGGATCTCGACCGATTCGCCGCTGCGCACCCGCTTGTACGCGCGTTCGCCGCGGATCTTGACGGCCGATACCGACGACGGCACCTGCTCGATGTCGCCGCGAAAGGCCTCGAGCGCTCCCGCGACCTGCTCGTCGCTCAGCCGGCTCGCGTCGACGTCGACAAGGGTGTCGCCGTCGGCGTCGTCGGTGACCGTCGTGCGCCCGAGCCGGATGGTCGCGGAGTAGCCCTTGGTCGTCAGCGCGAGGTGGCCCAGCAGCCGGGTGGCTCGTCCGACGCCGAGGACGAGCACGCCGGTCGCCATCGGGTCCAGGGTGCCCGCATGGCCGACCTTGCGGGTGCCGGCGAGCCGCCGACCGCGGGCGACGACGTCGTGGGACGTCCAGCCCGCGGGCTTGTCGATGACGAGCAGGCCGTCAGCGGCGACCATCGGCGTCGACCTCGGCGTCGCCGAGCACGGGCTCGTCCTCGTCGGGCTCGTCGCCTTCAGGTTCGTCGTCGTCAGGGTGCTTGTAGGGGTCGGCGTCGCCGGCATAGCTCGCCGACGCCGCCGACGCCGCGACCTCGGCGTCCTCTCGCCGGGCGCGCGCCAGCAGGTCCTCGATGCGCGCCGCCGACTCCGGCAGCGCGTCGAGGATGAACTCCAGGGTCGGCGAGTGCCGCATCCCCAGCTGCTTGCCGACCTCCGACCGGATCAGCCCTCGCGCACTCTCGAGTGCCGCCGCCGACGCGGCGCGCTCATCGTCGTCACCGAGGACGGTGTAGAAGATGCTGGCGTGCTGCGTGTCACCGGTCACGCGTACGTCGGTGATCGTCACGAACCCGAGCCTGGCGTCCTTGATCCGGCGCTCGAGCATCTCCGCGACGATCACCTTGATGCGGTCCGCGACCCTGCGTACCCGGCCAGAGCTCATGCGTGCGCCTCCAATGTGTGGGGTGGGGATGCCCGCCGCGCACGCGGCACAGCAGGACACCACGCGTCGG
>JAWWPH010000222.1:0-4112 GCA_033850875.1 Nocardioidaceae bacterium
ATTGAGGAGGCCAGCCAGATCTCGGCGGGCGCTTCGAGCAGGCTCAAGCCCGGCCAGCGCTAACGCATCTGGAGGTGGCGTACGTTGCTCAGCCCCAGGGACCGCCGTACGCAGCCTCGCTGTTGGCCCGGAGGGCCACGCACAGTGGCTCGAGGCCTTCGCCGCGGATCTCGGCCATGGCCCTGACGGTCAGCGGGATGAGATAGGAGGCGTTCGGCCGACCCCGGTAGGGCGAGGGTGCGAGGAACGGCGCGTCGGTCTCGACCAGGATCTTGTCGAGTGGTGCGACTCGGAGGGCGTCGCGCACGCCCTGCGCGCTCTTGAATGTGACCGTGCCGGCGAACGACAGGTACGCGCCGCGGTCGAGGCACCGGCGCGCGAAGTCGGCATCACCAGAGAAGCAGTGCAGCACGGTCCGGTCCGGGATGCCGTGATCGTCGAGCATCGCCAGCACATCCTCATGGGCATCTCGGTCGTGGATGACCAGCGTCTTGTTGTGCGTCTTGGCCATCGCGATATGCGCCGCGAAGCTCCGACGCTGTGCCGTGATGCCGTCGGGCCCGGTGCGGAAGTAGTCGAGCCCCGTCTCTCCGACGGCACGGACCACGGGATTCGAGGCGAGTTGTTCGATCTCTGCCAGGCCTGCGTCCAAGGCGCCGCAGTCGTCTAGCCTCGGCGCCTCATTGGGGTGGATCGACACCCCTGCGACGATCGCGCTGAACCGCGAGGCTGTCTCCACTGCCCAGGCAGCGCCCGGAAGGTCACAGCCGATCTGCACGATCCGGTCGACGCCCACCCTCGCGGACCGCTCGAGAGCGCTGGCTGGGTCCAGCCAGTCCTCACCGTCATGGATGTCGAGGTGGCAATGATTGTCCACGACCGGAACAGGCAGCGGCTCCGGTGCCGGTGGGCGGCTCAGGTCCCGACGGTCGTCGGCGCCGCCGCGACGCGACCTGGTGGGTCCGGGTCCGGGTCCCGGCTCACGCGTCGCCATCGAGACCCAGCCGGGCGAGTTCCTCGTCGACGATCGACGGGTCGAGCTTCGCGAAGACCGGGCGCGGCTTTCCGACCGGAGTGCCCGGCGTCACGAGTCGTCGTTGCCAGCGGGTCGGCTCGGAATAGTCACCGGTGATGACCGGGTAGCCGGCACCACCGTCGAGATCGTCGACCTCGACAATCCGAGGCATCGCCGCCACCTGCCCGTCGCCGCCGAGGACGGCGTCGACGGTGTTGGCGCTGAACGGCAGGAACGGGGACAGCACGATGTTGCAGTCGTTCACGGCCTGCGCCACCACGTGCAGGATCGTCGCGAGTCGGTCGCGCTCCGAGTCGTCCTTGAGCTTGTACGGTGCCTGCTCGGTGACGTACTTGTTGACCTCGCCGACCACACGCATCGCCTCTGCGATCGCCTGCCGCTGGCGGTGCGCGGCGATCAGCGCCCCCACCGAGTCGAACGCCCGGGCCACCTCCGCCAGCAGGGCGATGTCGGCCGGCTCCAGCTCTCCCGCCTTCGGGATCTCGCCGAAGCTGCGGTGGATCATGGTGGCCGCGCGGTTCACCAGGTTGCCCCAGCCGGCGACGAGCTCGCCGTTGGTACGCCGGACGAACTCGGCCCAGGTGAAGTCGCTGTCGGAGTTTTCCGGCCCCGCGGCGCAGATGAAGTACCGCAACGCGTCCGGCTGGTACCGCCGCAGCACGTCGCGGACATAGATCACCACCCCACGGCTGGACGAGAACTTCCGGCTCTCCATCGTCAGGTACTCCGAGCTCACCACCTCTGTTGGCAGCTCGAGCTCGCCAAAGACCCCTGGCCGGCCGCCACGCGAGCCTCGACCGTTGTACGCCAAGAGCTCAGCCGGCCAGATCTGGGAGTGGAAGGTGATGTTGTCCTTGCCCATGAAGTAGTACGAGAGGGCATCGGGGTTGTTCCACCAGTTCCGCCACGCGTCAGGGTCGCCGGATCGGCGCGCCCACTCGATGGATGCCGACAGGTAGCCGATGACCGCGTCAAACCAGACGTACAGACGCTTCGTCGGGTGGTCGCGCCAGCCGTCCAGCGGCACCGGGATCCCCCAGTCGATGTCGCGGGTCATCGCTCGTGGCTTGATGTCCTTCAAGATGTTCTGGCTGAACCGGATGACGTTCGGCCGCCACATCCCCGACGCCTCGCGACCGTCGAGCCACTCTGTGAGCGCGTCGCCGAGCGACGGCAGGTCGAGGAAGAAGTGCTGCGTCTCGACGAACTCAGGTGTCTCACCGTTGATGCGGCTACGAGGATTGATCAGATCGGTCGCATCGAGCTGGTTGCCGCAGTTGTCGCACTGGTCGCCGCGAGCGGAGTCGTACCCGCAGATCGGGCACGTGCCCTCGATGTACCGGTCGGGCAGCGTGCGCCCCGTGGACGGGGAGACGGCACCTTTCGTCGTCTGCTCGATCATGTACCCGTTGCGGTGGACCGTCGTGAACATCTCCTGCACGACGGCGTAATGGTTCGGCGTCGTGGTGCGGGTGAAGAGGTCGTACGTCAGGCCCAGAGCGGTGAGGTCCTCGACGATGAGCCGGTTGTTCTTGTCGGCGAGCTCGCGTGGCGTCACGCCGGCGGCATCGGCGGCCACGAGGATCGGGGTGCCGTGCTCGTCGGTTCCGCTGACCATGAGGACCTGGTGACCGGCCATCCGCATGTACCTGCTGAAGACGTCGGAGGGCACGCCGAAACCGGCCACGTGGCCGATATGGCGCGGGCCGTTGGCATACGGCCAGGCGACGGCGGACAGGACATACGTCATGTCCCCAAGCCTAGAGGCGACTGTCCAACCGAATTCCCGACGGTGGCGACCGGGCGCACATGTCCGGTCGAGAGGCCGCGAATGTCCGGTCGAGCGGCCGAGAATGTCCGGTCGTGAGGGCGAGAATGTCCGGTCGAGAGGGCGAGAATGTCCGGTCCAGAGGCCGCGAATGTCCGGTCCAGAGGCCGACAATGTCCGGTCGTGAGGGCGCATGGAGTCCGCGTGACTGTATGTCGCCGCGTCTACGCAGGTCTGAACGCTCCCGCCGCCCAGGACGGTGCCTGTCCCCCCACTCGAGCCGACATATGCGCCCGCTCGAGGCGACATATGCGCCCACTCGAGGCGACATATGCGCCCGCTCGACCGGACATATGCGCCCGCTCGACCGGACATATGCGCCCGCTCGACCGGGCGTCAGGGGCGGGAGCGGTGAGCGGCGGCGTACACGACCCGGCGCGGGTGGCCGGTGTCACGCACGACCGCGCCGATCGCGTCCCGGCGCGACACGCCGCCGGCCTGCGCCTCGTCGACGAGGCGAGCCAGGGCGTCGGCGTCCAGCTCGTCCGGCACCGTCGCCGGAGCTCCCGACACGACGACGGTGACCTCTCCCCTGATGCCGCCGTCCGCCCAGTCGGCGAGCTCGGCCAGGCCACCGCGCCGGATCTCCTCGTACGTCTTCGTCAGCTCGCGGCAGACCGCTGCCGGTCGGTCCGCGCCGAAGGTAGCGGCCATCGCCCGAAGAGTCGTCGCCGTCCGCCGCGGTGACTCGAAGAAGACCATGGTGCGCGCTTCGTCGCCGAGCTCGGCCAGCCGCGCCGACCGCTCACCCTGCCGACGGGGCAGGAACCCCTCGAAACAGAACCGGTCGACGGGCAGCCCGGAGACGGCCAGTGCGGTCAGGACCGCGGACGGCCCCGGCACGGCCGTGACGGGAACGTCCGCCGCGACCGCGGCGGCCACGAGCCGGTAGCCCGGGTCGGAGACGCTCGGCATTCCGGCGTCGGTGACCAGCAGTACCCGCGACCCTGCCACCAGTGCCTCCACGAGCTGCCCCGTGCGGTGCGCCTCGTTGCCCTCGAAGTACGAGACCACGCTGGCGCGGATGTCGACGCCGAGCCCCGCCGCGAGCCGGCGCAGCCGCCGGGTGTCCTCGGCGGCGATCACGTCCGCACCCGCGAGCTCGGCAGCCAGTCGCGGCGACGCGTCGTCGGTACGCCCGATCGGGGTCGCCGCCACCACCAGCGTCATACCGGCATTGTCGCAGCCGCCGAACGTACGATGGCGCGGTGGCGACAGCGACCCGAACCGGAAGCGAGTCGGGCGGGT
>JAWWPH010000226.1:0-6658 GCA_033850875.1 Nocardioidaceae bacterium
CGCGGCCCACTACGGGGACCCGTTCCGCGAGCAGAAGGCGCTGCTCGCCGCAGAGGGCTACGTCGACCTGTCGCACCGTGGCGTCGTCCGGGTCAGCGGGCCCGACCGGCTCAGCTGGCTGCACTCGCTGACGACGCAGCACCTCACCGACCTGAAGCCGGGTACACCGGTCACGACCCTGGTCCTGTCGCCGGTGGGCCACGTCGAGCACACGCTCAACGGCTACGACGACGGCGAGGCGTTCTGGGCTCACGTCGAGCCCGGCGAGGCGGCGGCTCTCGTGGCATGGCTCGACGCGATGCGCTTCATGCTGCGGGTCGAGGTCAGCGACGTCACGGACACGTGGGCGGTCATGGCACGGTCGGAGACGGGCGTCGAGCTCGTGCCCCGCGACGGCCTGGCGACCGCTCCCGCCGGTACGCCGGTAGGGATCTGGGCGCTCGAAGCGCTGCGCATCGCCCGTGGGGAACCGAGGTTCGGGCTGGACACCGACTACAAGACGATTCCCAACGAGGTCGGGTGGATCGGCTCCGCGGTCCATCTCGACAAGGGGTGCTACCGCGGGCAGGAGACCGTCGCGAGGGTGCACACCCTCGGCCGCCCACCGCGCCGACTGGTCCAGCTGCACCTCGACGGCTCTGTCGACCACCTTCCTGTACACGGGGACGCGATCACGCTCGCCGATCGGCAGGTCGGCTTCGTCGGGTCGGCGGCCCGGCACTACGAGCTCGGTCCGATCGCGCTCGGCCTGGTGAAGCGCAACGTCGGGCCCGACGCCGAACTGCTGGCCGCAGGCGTGCCGGCGAGCCAGGAAGTGGTCGTCGACCCCGAGGTCGGCCTGCACGTGCGTCCCCGCCTCTAGCGCCTCCATCCCCCTGACCCCTCGGGGGAAGTACGTGACTCCTCGGCGGGGGCCGGTCAGCTGGTGGAGTTGATCATGCCGGCGCCGACGGTGACGCCGGTCGCCTCGTCGATCAGCACGAACGATCCGGTAGTCCGGTTCTTCTCGTACGTGTCGCACAGCAGCGGGACCGTGGTACGCAGCTGGACCCGGCCGATCTCGTTCAGCGACAGCTCCTTGGTCTCGAGATCGCGGTGCAGCGAGTTCACGTCGAGGCGGTACTGCACGTCCTTGATCATCGTGCGTGCCATCCGGGTCGTGTGCTTGATCGCCAGCTTCTGCCTCGGCCGCAGCGGTGCCGTCGCCATCCAGCACACCATCGCGTCGAGGTCCTGGCTGGGCTTAGGCGCGTTCTGCGGGCGGCAGATCATGTCGCCGCGGGACACGTCGACGTCGTCCTCGAGCCGGACGGTCACCGACATGGGCGGGAACGCCTCGTCGAGCTCGGTGTCGAAGAGGTCGATGGAGGCGATCTTCGACGGCATCCCCGAGGGCAGTACCAAGACGTCGTCTCCCGGCTTGAGCACGCCGCCGGCCACCCGGCCGGCATAGCCGCGATAGTCGTGGTAGTCGTCGGACTTGGGGCGGATGACGTACTGCACGGGGAAACGAGTGTCGACCAGGTCGCGGTCGGAAGCGACGTGGACGTTCTCGAGGTGGTGCAACAGCGACGGACCGTCGTACCAGTCCATCTTGGTCGAGCGGGTCACCACGTTGTCGCCCAGCAGCGCGGAGATGGGGATGATCGTCAGGTCGGGGATCGCGAGCTTCGTCGCGAACGCCGTGAACTCCTCGTAGATCGTGTTGTAGCGCTCCTGCGAGAAGTCGACCAGGTCCATCTTGTTGATGCACAGCACGAGGTGCGGCACCCGGAGCAGGGACAAGATGACGGCGTGGCGTCGGGACTGCTCGGTGAGCCCCTGCCGGGCGTCGACCAGGACGAGACCGAGGTCCGCCGTCGAAGCGCCGGTGACCATGTTGCGGGTGTACTGCACGTGGCCGGGCGTGTCCGCGATGATGAACTTGCGGTTGGGAGTGGCGAAGTAGCGGTAGGCGACGTCGATCGTGATGCCCTGCTCGCGCTCCGACCGCAGCCCGTCGGTGAGCAGTGCCAGGTCGGTGTAGTCGTAGCCCCGAGCGCTGGAGGTGGCCTCGACCGCCTCCAGCTGGTCGGCGAAGATCGACTTCGAGTCGAGGAGCAGCCGCCCGATGAGGGTCGACTTGCCGTCGTCGACCGAGCCGGCCGTGGCGAACCTGAGCAGATCCATCAGAAGTAACCCTCTCGCTTGCGGTCCTCCATGGCGGCTTCACTGAAGCGGTCGTCGCCACGGGTGGCTCCGCGCTCAGTCAGCACTGCAACGGAGATCTCGTCGATGATCTCGGGAATGGTGGCGGCCGAGCTCTCCACACATCCGGTGAGCGTCAGGTCGCCGACGGTGCGGAAGCGGACGGTGCGCTCCTCGACCTTCTCGCCGGGCCGGAGCGGGTTGAAGTCACTCTCGCTGAGCAGCATTCCGTCGCGTTCGAAGACGCGGCGCTGGTGGGCGAAGTAGATCTCCGGTATCTCGACCTGCTCCTGCCCCAGGTAGTGCCAGACGTCGAGCTCGGTCCAGTTGGACAGCGGGAAGATCCGCATGTGCTCGCCGGCATGGATACGCCCGTTGTACAGCGACCACAGCTCGGGCCGCTGCATCTTGGGGTCCCACTGCCCGAACTCGTCGCGGTGGGAGTACACGCGCTCTTTGGCCCGTGCCTTCTCCTCGTCCCGGCGGCCCCCACCGAAGGCGGCCGTGAACCCTTCCTCCTCGATCGCGTGCAGCAAGGTGCCGATCTGCTGGCGGTTGCGGCTCGTCTTGCCGTCGTCGACGATGACGCCGTTGGCGATGGCCTCCTCGACCGAGGCGACGATCAGGCGGACCCCCAGCCGGCTCACCCAGCGGTCGCGGCAGGCCAGCACCTCCGGGAAGTCGTACCCGGTGTCGACCTGGAGCACCGGGAACGGGATCTTCGCGGGGAAGAACGCCTTCTCGGCGAGGCGCATCATCACGATGGAGTCCTTGCCGCCGGAGAACATCAGCACCGGCTTCTCGAACTCGGCCGCGACCTCGCGGAAGATATGGATCGACTCGGCTTCCAGCTCGTCGAGCTGGCTCAGCCGATAGTCAGCGTGCAGGGTCATGCGTCAGGGGCTCCTTGAGAAGATTTGCACCAAGACTAGTGGTGCATTGTCGTCCGATCGCCGCGATAGGGAAACTTGTGGCGCACCCAACACCGGATTCGACGGCTCTGTGTGACGGGTGATCGGTCAGCCCGGTATGGGCTGTGGTTGGCCGCCTGAACGCCGCCGGCGCAGCGGGCCGTCGAACATGGGCAGACCCACGCTCCGCCGCAGCACCCCCCACACGTACGGGATCGCGACGAGCATGGCGAGGCCGATCGCCGCGATCAGCTTGGCATGCGTCTGGTCGTCGCGTGCCCCGAGCGGAGCCCATCCGGCCTTGTCGAGCAGGGCCAGGCCGGACATCGTCAAGACGACGAGGATCCCGCGCCTGATGTAGGTCGCTGGCATGCGCGGCGCGATCCTGGCACCCAGGAGGCATCCAGGGACCGACCCGATGATGAGCGGGATCACGATGCTCCACACGAGGCCGTTCACCAAGATGTTCGAGATCGCGGCGGACAGCACGAGCGGAACCGCCTGCACGAGGTCCGTCCCGACGAGCTTCACCGCCGACAGCGTGGGATAGAGGATGAGCAGAGCGATCATGATGACCGATCCCGAGCCCACCGACGTGATGCCGACGAGGAAACCTCCGACCGCACCGACGGCGATAGTGGGGATCGGCCGGATCTGGGGCTCGGCGTCGCCACTGCCGTGTCCCTTGGCTGCGCGCCGAAGCTCGACATAAAGACGCAGGGCGTACGTAGCGGCGGCGAGCAGCAGCGCGAACCCGATGCACAGCTTCAAGAACGTGTCGATGTCGGCGCCAGGGCTCACCCAGCGGATGGCACGGGGCCCGAGGAACGCCACCGGCACCGAGCCGCAGATCAAGAACCCCGCCAGTCGGAGGTGGGGCGAGCCTTCACGCCAGTGCACTGCCGCCCCGCCTGACTTGTACACCGCCGAGGCTGTCAGATCCGCGGTGACGACGGAGGACGCGTCCCCGACCCCGAGAAAGATGAGAGCAGGGGTCATCAGCGCGCCACCGCCCATTCCGGTGATCCCGACCACGACGCCGACGACGAACGCAGCGACGGCTGTCTTGATTTCCATGCCATGAGCCGCCCACAGGCCCTCGGACATCAGTTGCTGGGTGCTGGTGAGCATCGATCGCCCTCCGGTTCAGGTCTGCTCTCGGGTGGGAGTCTCCAAGGGTGGAAATTGTAAACTTAGTCTACAAAGTTACCCGAGTTAACGCAGGCCGCACTCCATCTCATGCCGCGGCATGCCAGGGACTCGCGAGCTCACCGCCGCCATCGGGCTCGACCACGAGCAGGCCCCGAGGGGCCGTCTTCCCGGCCGCCACCATGCGTACGCACGACGCCCGACGCCCCGTGAGCGATTGTGGGCAGCCGATCCGCTAGCGAGCGCCCGCGATGTCCGGGTTGTCGGCCGGCGTCTCGATCGGTTCGGACTCCTCGATCTGCTCCACGGTGGGCTTGCCGGTCATCGGTAATCCGACGCTGCGTCGCAGCAGACCCCACACCAGCGGGACGAGGAAGAGCATGACGATCCCGACGCCGGCGATGAGCTTCGGGTGGGTCTGGTCGTCCCCAGAGCCGAGCGGCGCCCAACCCGCCTTGTCGAGCAGGGCGAGTCCCGACATCGTCAGCACCACGATGATGCCGCGGCGGATGTAGGTGGCCCGCATCCGAGGGGCGATCTTGGCGCCGATGATGCACCCGGGCACTGACCCGATCGTCAGCGGGATCACGATGCTCCACTCCAGGCCGTTGACCAAGATGTTGGAGATGGCTGCCGACAGCACGAGCGGCACGGCCTGGACCAGGTCGGTGCCGACCAGCTTCACCGCAGACAAGGTGGGGTACAGGATCAGCAGAGCGATCATGATGACCGACCCCGAGCCCACCGAGGTGATGCCGACGAGGAGCCCGCCCAGGCCCCCGACGAGGATCGTCGGGATGGGACGGACGACGGGCTCAGCGGAGCCCCGCCGCAGCCCCGAGGCCCGACGCCTCAGCTCGACGTACAGCCGAAGTGCGTACGTAGCCGCTGCGAGCAGCAGGGCGAAGCCGATGCACAGCTTCAGGAAGTTGTCGATGTCGGCGTGCGGGTTCACCCAGCGGACGACGTGAGGGCCGAGGAACGCCATCGGCACCGAGCCGCAGATCAAGAACCCGGCCAGCCGGAAGTTGGGTGAGCCCTCCCGCCAGTGGACAGCGGCGCCGCCCGACTTGTACACGGCTGCCGCGGTCAGGTCGGCCGTCACCACCGAGGACGCGTCACCGACGCCGAGGAAGATGAGGGCCGGCGTCATCAGTGCCCCGCCGCCCATGCCGGTGATGCCGACGACGATGCCGACGATGAAGGCAGCGACCGCGGTCTTGATCTCCAGACCGTGGGCTGCCCACAGTCCCTCGGACAGCAGGTGTTGGGCGCTGGTGAGCATGATCGCCCTCCGGTGGTCGTCAGGTATGGAGCCAGCCTTCGAATGCTAGGCCATTCATCAGTTCGTCGACACAACTTGCTATGTCTCGTTCCGTAGTGTCGATTCGCAGCGCGTCGGTGGGCTCCTCGTACGGAGACGAGATCCCGGTGAAGTCCGCGATGAGGCCGGCCCTGGCCTTGGCGTACAGGCCCTTGCGATCGCGTCGCTCACACTCCTCCAGTGGCGTCGCGACGTGGACCAGGACGAAGCCGCCTCCGGCAGCCTCGACCATCCGCCGTACCTCGGCCCGGGTGGCCTCGAACGGAGCGATCGGAGAGCAGACGGCCAGGCCGCCGTGGCGGGAGATCTCGGCAGCCACGAAGCCGATCCGGACGATGTTGGTCTCGCGGTCCTCGCGGCTGAAGCCGAGGCCCTTGGAGAGCAGATGGCGGACCACGTCGCCGTCGAGCGACGTGACCGTGCGCTCACCCCGCTCGAGGATGCGGTCGACGAGGGCGCGGGCCAGCGTCGACTTCCCCGACCCCGACAGCCCGGTGAAGAAGACGACGAGGCCCTGTCGCTCGCGGGGCGGCCGGTCCTTTGAGCGAACGGCCTCGACTGCGGGCGGGTAGTCGCCGACCGGCTGCTCGTCGAGGCTGAGCACGGAGTCTGCGTAAGACCGCGCCACGCTGGTCAGCAGCCATTCGTCGGGAGAGCGCCACGTTCCGTGGGTCCCGCTCCTCCCATGGTCGGCGACGGACGCGGCCACGACCACCGTGGCCGGTCCGACAAGAGCCGCGGCCTCGATGGTCGCGCGCACGAGTGCCGGTCCGGACACCCCGACCGGCATGCCTTCACCGACGCACGCGACCAGCAGCGGCACCTTTCCAGATCCCGAGGAGGCCTCGCTGATCGCGGCGATGTCGGCGGTCGTGAGGGGGCGCGTGACCGGTACCGCGACGAGCGTGTCGGCGGGGTATTTCGCGTGCACCTGCGTAGGCGACAGATGTCTGTCGCGGAAGGCGCCGAAGTCGGTGTGCGCCAGCCGCATGACGCTGCCGACGACCCCGACCCGGCCGTCGGGAGCCGGCCAGCTCCCGGTCACCGTGAGGCGCGCGAGCGGGACTCCTTCGGGGTCCATCAGGTC
>JAWWPH010000238.1:0-9822 GCA_033850875.1 Nocardioidaceae bacterium
CGCGACCAGGGGGAGAAGTGAAGACATCAGGGACACCGTCGGTCTCGGTGTGAGCTCGCCGGGCGGCGCCGCGGGCACGAGCCGGACTGCGTCAGATCTCCATGACGCAGCGAGTCTAGGTGACGACGGCGAGGCCGCGCAGTAGTTTTTCGCGCATGCCCGACGACCCGGCCGGCGGCCCCGCCCCACCAGCGCTGCGCGTGGTCGTGATGGGAGTGGCGGCGTCCGGGAAGACCACGGTCGGCGAGCTGCTCGCTCGCCGGCTCGACGTCGAGTACGCCGACGCCGACGACTTCCACAGCGCGGCGAACGTCGCGAAGATGTCCGCCGGGATCCCGCTCACCGACTCGGACCGGGGGCCGTGGCTCGACGCGATCGGGGCCTGGCTCGCGCAGCGGGCGGACACCGGAGCCGTGGTGACCTGTTCTGCGCTGAAGCGGCGGTACCGCGACGCCATCCGGTCGTCGGCCGACGATGTGTGGTTCCTGTTCTGCCACGGCACCTTCGCCCTCATCAGCGCGCGGATCGCCCATCGGTCCCAGCACTTCATGCCCAGCTCGCTGCTGAAGTCGCAGTTCAGCTCCTTGGAGCCGCCCGGGCGAGACGAGCGCGCCGTGTACGAGGACGTCTCCCAGCCGCCCGAGCGGATCGTGGCGGATTTCCTCGCACAGGTCTCCAGACATACCGCCGGGTCCGGCGAATGACCCGGTCACCGCACGTCACCGAATGAGGGGAGCACAAATGCGAACCGCGACCGACGTCCTGCTGGCGTCGACGAGTACCGGTCACGACGTCAGGCTGGTCGTCGCCGCCCTCGCCGGCATCGCCGTGCTCGTCATCTTGGTGACGGCGCTCAAGCTGCACCCGCTGCTCAGCCTGACGCTGGGGGCCCTGGTTGTCGGGGCCGTCGCGGGGGAGAACCTCAACGACACCGTGACGTCGTTCTCCACCGGGGTCGGGACCACCGTCGCCACGGTCGGCGTGCTGATCGCTCTCGGCGCGATCGTCGGACGACTTCTCGTGGACTCCGGCGGAGCGGACCAGATCGTCGACACGATCGTGGGCCGGTCCAGCGACCGGGCGCTGCCTTGGGCGATGGCGGCTGTCGGGGCCCTGATCGGCCTGCCGATGTTCTTCGAGATCGGGCTGGTCCTGCTGATCCCGGTGATCCTGCTCGTGACCCGGCGCTCCGGGCTCCCGCTCATGAAGGTCGGGATCCCCGCCCTTGCTGGGCTGTCGGCCATGCACGGGCTCGTGCCCCCGCACCCGGGTCCGTTGATCGCCATCGCGGCCGTGCACGCGAACCTCGGACTCACGCTCGGGCTCGGCATCCTGGTGGCCATCCCCACGGTGATCATCGCGGGTCCGCTCTTCAGCGGCGTCGCCGCCCGCTGGGTTCCGGTGCAGGCGCCGGCACTGTTCGAGCGCGCCGAGCCCGACGACGTCGAGGGCGACAAAGTGAGCCGGCGGCCGGGCTTCCCCGTCACGCTCGCCACCGTGCTGCTGCCCGTGGTCTTGATGCTCGCCAAGGCGATCTACGACATCGCGGTCAACAGCACCGGGACCACGACCAGCCCCCTCGACTTCATCGGCACGCCGCTCGTCGCGCTGCTCATCACGGCTCTGGTCGCCCTCGTGACCCTCGGACGCGGCGCCGGCCTGTCGCTGTCGGAGCTGGCGGACTCGGTGAGCAGTTCGTTCGCCCCCATCGCCGGGATCACGTTCATCGTGGCGGCCGGCGGCGGGTTCAAGCAGGTACTCGTCGACTCCGGCATCGCGAACGTGGTGCAGCGCGCCGTCGAAGGCAGCAGCATCTCGGCGCTCTTCCTGGCCTGGCTCGTGGCCGTCGGCATCCGGCTCGCCACCGGCTCGGCTACGGTCGCCACGATCACGGCCTCGGGCATCCTCTCCGGAGTCGCCGGCGACCTGTCCACCGGGCACACGGCGCTGCTCGTCCTGGCCATCGGCAGCGGCTCGCTGTTCTTCTCGCACGTCAATGACGCGGGGTTCTGGCTCGTGAAGGAGTACTTCGGCGTGACGGTCGGCCAGAACCTCAAGACCTGGTCGATCATGGAGACGCTCATCTCTGTCGTAGGCATCGTGTTGGTGCTGGTGCTCAGCCTGGTGATCCCCTAGCTCCGCCGCCTCCACCTCCCGCCGGTGGCCGTCGCGCGTACAGGTCACGCATCAGCGCGGCCTCGGCGGTGTGATGGACGAGCTCCCGGGTCTGCCACCACACGATCGAGCAGAACGGGACGAACGGGTCGAGGCCATGCGGCATTGCGCTGTACCCGACCCGGTCGAGGTCGCTCTCGCTGGTGGCGGCCACCCCGTCGGCGAACTCCTGCACGGCGCCCCACAGCAGCTCGAGTCCCTCGCGCGCCGTCGGGGCGAAGTCCACGACGTCTGACGGATCGACGCGGTGACTCCCGAAGGACCACTCCGACCGGCTCGCGAAGCCGGTCGTCAGGTGGCTGAGCCGCCAGGCGATCGTCGTGAACGGGGGCGGGTCACCGACCGCCTCGTCGGCGTCGATGAGCCACTCACCGGGTCCGTAGGCGTTCGATGCGGCCGTCGGGTCGCCGCGGCGGCGAAGGGTCCAACAGTCCGGGACCGGGGACCACAGGTACTCGTCATCGGTGAGCGAGGCGAGGCGCTCGCGCGACATGTCGGCCGACGTCGCGAGCAGGTCGAGCAGGACGCCGGTGCGATCGGTGCGGAACTCCATACCGGTGTCCTACCGGAGTCGACCGACAACGGCGGCTGTCAGGCTCGTCCGAGCGTGGTTGCCGACGCGGGCAGCGGGCGGTACGCCCCACACGGCCCGAGTGCAAGGGTCGCCGGGATGCCGGATCCGACGCCGCCGCGGGGCTACCGTCGAGCGGTGGACGAGTCCAGCGGCTACCGGTCCGACCTGACCCCGGAGGAGCTCGCGTTCCAGCGCCGGTACGGTCCCTGGTCGGCGTACACGCCTGCAGAGGCGCAGGAGGTCTTCGACGCGACCGGCATCCGTTGGTGGCTCGCCGGCGGGTACGCGGTCGAGGCGTTCACCGGCGTACCGCGCGAGCACGAGGACATCGACGTGTCGATCTTCCGCCGTGACGTGCCGGTCCTGAGGACGGCGCTGGAGGGAAGGCTGCACCTGTGGTCCGCCGGGTCGGGGAGCCTGCGCCCCGTCGACGACCGGTTCCCCGAACCCGCCGTGGACGCCGATCAGATCTGGCTGCGCGAGCACGCGCTCTCACCGTGGCGGGCCGACGTCTTGCTGAACCCCGACGACCACGGCCGCTGGGTGTCGCGGCGTGACCCGTCGTTCGCCGCCCCGCTCGACGACGTGACCTGGGAGCGGGACGGCATCCGCTACCTGCGACCCGAGATCGCCCTCGCGTTCAAGGCGAAACTCGCCCGCCCCAAGGACGAGCGGGACTTCGCCGTCGCCCTGCCCCTCCTGGACGACGCGGCTCGGGCCTGGCTGGCCGACTTCCTCGCGAGGATGGAGCCCGACCACATCTGGCGGCGGGCGTTGTGAGGGGGGATTAGGCTGGCCCGGACATGACCCCGCCGTCCGGACCGCTCGCCTACCTCGACCACGCCGCGACCACACCGGTGTACCCGGAGGTCATCGAGGCGATGGCGGCGCAGCTGGCGGCGGTCGGGAACGCGTCGGCGCTGCACGGGTCGGGACGTGCCGCCAGGCGGGTCGTCGAGGAGTCTCGCGAGATGATCGCCGCGGCGGTCGGCAGCCGTCCGTCGGAGGTGGTCTTCACCTCCGGCGGGACCGAGGCCGACAACCTCGCGGTGAAGGGGTTCCTGTGGGCGCGCCGGAAGTCCGACCCGCGTCGCACCCGCATCCTGTCGACGTCCATCGAGCACCACGCGGTCCTCGACCCGCTGCGGTGGCTGCAGACCGACGAAGGCTCCGAGGTCGAGCTCATGCCGGTCGACTCGGCCGGCCGGCTCGACGTCGACGCGCTGCGCGCCTCGGTCGAGCGCGACCCCGGGAGCGTCGCGCTCATCTCGGTGATGTGGGCCAACAACGAGGTCGGGACCATCCAGCCGGTCGACGAGGTCGTCGCCATCGCCGCCCGGCACGCCATCCCGGTGCACTCCGACGCGGTACAGGGCCTGGGCCAGCTGCCGCTGGACTTCGCGGCATCCGGGCTCGACGCGATGACGATCGCCGGGCACAAGATCGGCGGACCGGTCGGGGTGGGTGCCCTCCTGCTGCGGCGCGAAGCCACCCTGGTGCCCCTCTTGCACGGGGGTGGTCAGGAGCGTGACGTCCGGTCGGGAACCATGAATGCCCCCGCCAGCGCAGGTCTGGCAGTGGCGGCCGAGCTCGCCGTGAAGGGCCAGCCGGAGCGGGCGCCGGCTCTGGCAGCACTGCGCGACGAGCTGATCGCCCGCGTACTCGAAGCCGTGCCCGACGCCCAGCTCAACGGGCCACCGGGCGACGCGCGACTGCCCGGCAACGCACATCTCTCGTTCCCCGGCTGCGAAGGCGACTCCCTGCTGATGCTGCTGGACGCCCAGGGGATCGAGTGCTCGACGGGGTCCGCCTGCTCCGCGGGCGTGCCGCAGGCGTCCCACGTCCTGCTCGCGATGGGCCGCGCGGAGGCGATCGCCCGCGGTTCGCTCCGGTTCTCGCTGGGACACACCTCGACCCGCGCCGACGTCGAACGGGTCGTCGAGGCGATCGGCCCCGCGGTACAGCGGGCCCGGGCGGCCGGCGTGACGGCCATGGCGGGCGAGCGCGCGTGAGAGTTCTCGCCGCCATGAGCGGCGGGGTCGACTCCGCCGTGGCCGCCGCGCGCGCGGCCGAGGCCGGCCACGACGTCACGGGCGTCCACCTGGCCCTCTCTCGCAACCCGCAGTCGTACCGCAGCGGTGCCCGCGGCTGCTGCACGATCGAGGACGCCAACGACGCTCGCCGCGCCGCTGACGTCATCGGTATCCCGTTCTACGTATGGGACCTGAGCGACCGCTTCCACGAGGCCGTCGTCGAGGACTTCATGACGGAGTACGCCGCCGGCCGGACTCCCAACCCCTGCGTGCGCTGCAACGAGAGAATCAAGTTCGAGGCGGTCCTCGAACGAGGGCTGGCGCTGGGGTTCGACGCGGTCGCCACGGGCCACTACGCCAGGCTCGAGACCGGCTCCGACGGCCTCGTCCGGCTCCATCGCGCGGTCGACCCCGCGAAGGACCAGTCGTACGTCCTCGGCGTCCTCACCCAGCACCAGCTGGCCCACTCGCTGTTCCCCCTGGGTGACACGGCGAAGGACGACGTCAGGCGTGAGGCCGAGCGGCGAGGTCTCGCGGTGGCCGCCAAGCCGGACAGCCATGACATCTGCTTCATCGCCGACGGCGACACGGCCGGCTGGCTGCGGGACCGCCTGGGCGACGGCTCGGGTGACATCGTCGACCGGTCCGGTGAGGTGCTGGGAAGCCACCGGGGTACGTACGGGTTCACCGTCGGCCAGCGCCGCGGCCTGCGGCTCGATCGGCCGGCTCCCGACGGCAGGCCCCGGTACGTGCTCGACATCGAGCCGGTGTCCGGAACCGTCACCGTCGGACCGCGGGAGAGCCTGCGGGTCGACGCCATCGAGGCGACGTCCCCGCGCTGGTGCACGGCTGTGCCCTCCCCGGGTGCCGATGCCGGCCTGCGCTGCGGCGTACAGCTGCGAGCGCACGGCGAGGAGTACCCGGGCATCGCCACGGTCGCCGGCGATCGCGTCGGGATCGAGCTGCTCGAGCCGGCGAGCGGCATCGCACCCGGGCAGGCCGCCGTGCTGTACGCCGGCACGCAGGTGCTGGGCAGTGCCACCATCGCCTCGACCCGGGCCTTGATCCCCTCCTGACGCGGTGTGCGGCGGTTCGAGCGCCGGGCCAGGTAACGGAAGGATCCGAGTCCAGCGCCCCCGCTACCTCCGGGTCGGATCTTCGGGGTGGAGTCGTGGTCGTTCTCCGGCCGACGAGGTGGACCCGTACCCCGGCGCCGCGGCGACTAGGGTCGACGCCGTGGCTTCCAGGGCGAGTGGCATCGGCTCGATGCCGGGCGACGACTTCAACGACAGCTTCCAGGTCGTGCTGGGCGAGGTGGGTGACCTCCCCTTCCTTCCCGAGCTGCCCGCACGAGGCACGTCTGCGTCGATGGTCGGCCGCACCCTCGGCCTGGTCGGCGAGCTCGGTGTCGACCTGCAGCCCGCCGGGTGGCGGCTGACCGATGCGCCGAGCGCCGACCAGCGACGGGCGCGCTCGCTGCTCGCCCAGGACCTCGACACCGTCGAGGAGCTCAGCCAGGGCCGCGCCGACTTCTTCAAGGTGCAGGTCGTTGGCCCGTGGACGCTGGCCGCGCTGGTGGAGCGCCCGCGCGGCGACAAGGTCGTCGGCGACCACGGTGCGCGCCGGGACCTGGCTCAGGCACTGGCCGAGGGCGTCCGTCAGCACGTCGCCGACGTACGCCGCCGCCTGGGTAGCGAAGCTTCGGTGGTGGTCCAGCTCGACGAGCCGGCCCTGCCGACCGTTCTCGCCGGCGGTGTACCGACCGCGAGCGGCTTCTCGCGGCACCGCTCGGTCACCGCTGCGGACGCGGCGGAGACCCTCGACTGGCTGGACGAAGCGGTGGTCTCGTCCGGCGCCTCCAGCCTCGTCCACTGCTGCGCGCCCGAGGTTCCCGTGGCGATGCTGCGCGAGACGTCGATCCCGGCGCTGTCCTTCGACCTCTCGCTCGTGACCCAGCGGCAGTACGAGGACCTGGCGGAGTGGGTCGACGCCGGCCGAGCCCTGTGGCCCGGTGTGGTGCCGGCCGTCGACCCGGCCGGTACGCCACCGGGGGAGGTGGACCTGACGAACCGCGTGCTCGGCTGGTGGTCGGCGCTCGGGTTCACGGAGGCGGAGACCGTACCGGCGACGGTGGTGACCCCGGCGTGCGGGCTCGCGGGTGCCAGCCCCCGGTGGGCCCGCGCGGCCTTGTCCCTGGCCGAGCGGGTGGCGCGGAATCTGTCGGAGGGTGAAGGCAGGATGGACCCATGAGTGAGGCGGTCGTCCCCGAGGTGCAGCCCGCGCCCGACTCCGCGAGGGAGCGGCACGCGGAGCTGTCCGAGCAGGTCGAGGCGCATCGCTGGCGTTACTACGTGCTCGACTCGCCGAGCGTCAGCGACGGCGAGTTCGATGTGCTGATGCGCGAGCTCGAGGGCCTCGAGGAGGCCTATCCCGAGCTGCGTACACCGGACTCGCCGACGCAGAAGGTCGGCGGGGCGGTGTCGACCGCGTTCACCGCGGTCGAGCACGCCGAGCGGCTGATGAGCCTCGACAACGTGTTCTCGTTCGACGAGTTGGAGGCGTGGGCGGCGCGGCTGTCACGCGACGGCGCCGAGGAAGCGGAGCTGCTGTGCGAGCTGAAGGTCGACGGGCTCGCGATCAACCTCACCTACGACAAGGGCCGGCTGGTGCGCGGGGCCACCCGCGGTGACGGTCGCACGGGCGAGGACGTCACGCCCAACGTGCGCACCATCGAGTCCATCCCCGACCGCCTCCATGCCTCCGGCGATCACCCGGTGCCCGACTTCCTCGAGGTGCGCGGCGAGGTCTTCTTCGAGGTGGAGGCGTTCGAGCGGCTCAACGAGACGCTCGTCGAGCAGGGCAAGGCGCCGTTCTCCAACCCGCGCAACTCGGCCGCCGGCTCGCTCCGGCAGAAGGACCCGCGCATCTCGGCGACGCGCCCGCTGCGGATGGTCTGCCACGGGATCGGGGCCCGGCGCGGCTTCGAGCCGGCGCGCCAGTCGGAGGCGTACGCCGCGCTGGCGGCATGGGGCCTGCCCGTGAGCGACCGGGCGAAGGTCGTGCCCGACCTCGCCGCGGTCACCGACTACATCGAGTACTACCGCGAGCACCGCCACGACGTCGAGCACGAGATCGACGGGGTCGTGGTGAAGGTCGACCAGGTGTCGCTGCAGCGGCGCCTCGGATCCACGTCGAGGGCGCCCCGGTGGGCGATCGCGTTCAAGTACCCGCCCGAGGAGGTCACGACCAAGCTGCTCTCCATCGACGTCAACGTCGGCCGCACCGGACGGGTGACCCCCTTCGGACGGATGGAGCCGGTACGGGTGTCGGGCTCGACCGTCGAGCTGGCCACGCTCCACAACGCCTCGGAGGTCCGCCGCAAGGGCGTGCTCATCGGTGACACGGTGGTGCTGCGCAAGGCGGGTGACGTGATACCCGAGATCGTCGGACCGGTCGCCGAGCTGCGCACGGGCGACGAGCGCGAGTTCGTGATGCCCACGGTCTGCCCGGCCTGCGGTACCACCCTGGCGCCGGCGAAGGAGGGCGACGCCGACATCCGCTGCCCCAACACCCGTACGTGTCCGGCGCAGCTGCGCGAGCGGGTGTTCCACGTGGCCGGCCGCGGCGCGTTCGACATCGAGGGCCTCGGCTACGAGGCGGCGGCCGCCCTCCTCGAAGCGCAGGTGATCGTCGACGAGGGCGACCTGTTCGGCCTCGACGAGCAGGCGCTGCTCGGAGTCCCGCTGTTCACCAAGCACAACGGCGAGCTCAGCGCCAACGGGATCCGGCTGCTGGCGAATCTCGACAAGGCCAAGGACCAGCCTCTGTGGCGGGTGCTGGTGGCGCTGTCGGTACGCCACGTGGGACCCACGGCCGCACGGGCGCTGGCCGAGGCGTTCGGCTCCCTGCAGGCGATCCAGGACGCGTCGGTCGACGAGATAGCCGCGGTCGACGGGGTCGGGCTCATCATCGCGGAGGCTCTGGTCGAGTGGTTCGGCGTCGACTGGCACCGCGAGCTCGTCGAGAAGTGGCGCGCAGCCGGCGTCCGCATGGTCGACGAGCGCGACGACTCCATCCCGCGCACGCTCGAAGGCCTCTCGATCGTGGTGACCGGGTCACTCGAGCGGTGGTCGCGCGACCAGGCCAAGGAGGCGATCGTGCTCCGGGGCGGGAAGGCCAGCTCGTCGGTGTCGAAGACCTCGGCATTCGTCGTGGTGGGTGACTCGCCGGGGTCGAAGTACGATAAGGCCGTGTCGCTCAAGGTGCCGATCCTCGACGAGGACGGCTTCGACGTGCTCCTGGCCGACGGCCCCGACGCGGCGCGCCGGGCCGCCCAACCGGTCGCCGAGTGACCTATCCACCGGGTCCCGACCACCTCCACGCCTCCGGGCCGGCGGGTCTTCCGCTCGATGTCGATCCCACCGGCGTGCCCGTCGACCCGAGTGGCAATGAGGCGCTGGTCCTGCTGCTGGGTGTGGGCGTGGCGGTGCTGGCCCTGATCTGCACGCTCGGCTGGATCGTGCTCCACCATCTGCAGCTCGGCTGAGTCTCGTTCTCCCGCTGGGCTGACCGTCGTACGGGCGCACTGCGGGCGTCACCATAAGATTGTGGCCATGTCCGACCTCGACGCTGCTCCGCCGGCTCCGTCCGGGCAGTCCGGGCGAGCATCGATCACCCGCGAGGAGGTGGCGCACCTGGCCCACCTCGCGCGCATCGACCTCACCGACGCCGAGCTCGACCATCTCGCCCCGCAGCTCTCGGTGATCCTCGACTCCGTCGCCGCGGTCAGCGCCGTCGCCGTCGACGACATTCCCCCGACCTCGCACGCGCTGCCGCTGCGCAACGTCTTCCGCCCCGACGAGGTACGACCCAGCCTGCCTCCCGACGCCGCCCTGGCCGCTGCCCCCTCGGTGGAGCAGCAGCGCTTCAGTGTCCCGCGGATCCTGGACGACGAGCCGTGAGCGACATCGTCAGGCTTTCGGCGGCCGAGCTGGTAGCCGCGCTCCGTGCCGGCGAGCTGAGCTCCGTCGAGGCCACGCA
>JAWWPH010000258.1:0-3836 GCA_033850875.1 Nocardioidaceae bacterium
GCACCACGATGGCCGTCCCGTGCTGGTCGTCGTGGAAGACCGGGATGTCGAGGGCCTCGCGCAGCCGCGCCTCGATCTCGAAGCAGCGTGGCGCCGCGATGTCCTCGAGGTTGATGCCGCCGTAGACGGGCGCGAGGTAGCGCACCGTGTCGACGATCGCGTCGGAGTCCTGCGTGTCCAGACACACCGGCCACGCGTCGACTCCGGCGAACCGCTTGAACAGCGCCGCCTTGCCCTCCATGACCGGCAGCGCCGCCTCCGGCCCGATGTTGCCCAGTCCGAGCACGGCCGAGCCGTCGGTGACGACGGCCACCGTGTTGCGCTTGATCGTGAGCCGCCGCGCGTCGGCCGGGTTGGCCGCGATGGCCATGCTCACCCGCGCGACGCCGGGTGTGTACGCCCTCGAGAGGTCGTCGCGGGTCTTCAGCGACACCTTGGGCTCGACCTCGATCTTGCCGCCGAGGTGGATCAGGAAGGTCCGGTCGCTGACCTTGCGCACCCGGAAGCCCTCGAGGTCGTCGATCGCCGCGCTGATCTGCTCGGCATGGTCCGGATCGGTGGCGTTGCAGGTGATGTCGACGATCAGCCGGTCGTGATGGGACTCCACGACGTCGAACGCGGTGAGGGCGCCGCCGGCGCGGCCGACCGCGGCGGTGAGCCGCCCGGTGGCTCCGGCGTCGGCGGGGCACTCGACCCGAACGGTGATCGAGTATCCGGGGCTCGGTGTGGCCATTCGTCCTCCCAGTGGGTGCTCGCAGATGGGCGCGTGCACATTGTGCCGGGTCCGGGTAAGTACAGTTCCTCTGTGGCCAAACCACAGGCGAACGGCGTGCAGTCCGTGGAGCGGGCGTTCACGCTGCTCGAGGTGCTCGCCGGTGCCGGCGGCGAGCTCTCCCTCTCGGAGATCGCGGCGGAGTCCGGGCTGCCGCTGCCGACCATCCACCGCCTCATCCGGACCCTCGTCGACCGGGGCTACGTGCGGCAGCTGGCGACCCGCCGGTACACCCTCGGCCCCCGGCTGATCTCGCTGGGCGAGAGCGCCAGCG
Source organism: Nocardioidaceae bacterium (assembly GCA_033850875.1). Taxonomy (GTDB): domain Bacteria; phylum Actinomycetota; class Actinomycetes; order Propionibacteriales; family Nocardioidaceae; genus DASQEH01. The sequence continues at coordinate 1,047 of JAWWPH010000258.1, forward strand.
GGAGGCTCACCGGCTGGGCGAGGCCCTGGCTCACCTCGCTGGTCGAGGAGCTCGGCGAGACCGCCAACTTCGGGACCCTCGACGGCGACCGGGCCACCTACATCGCCCAGGTCCCCTCACGCCACTCGATGCGGATGTTCACCGAGGTGGGTCGCCGCGTGCACCTGCACTGCACCGGGGTCGGCAAGGCGCTGCTCGCCCAGCTGGACGACAAGGAGGTCGAGGCCCTCGTCCGTCGTACCGGTCTGCCGGCCGAGACGACGTACTCCATCACCGACCCCGACGTGCTGGCCGGCGAGCTGCGCAAGATCCGCGAGCAGGGCTTCGCGGTCGACGACGGCGAGCAGGAGATCGGCGTACGGTGCGTCGCGGTTCCCGTGCTCGGGATCGCCACCGGCTTCGCGATCTCGGTGTCCGGCCCGACGGCACGCATGAACGACGAGCTGATCGACCGCGCCGTGCCGCTCCTCAAGTCCGTCGCGAGAGGACTGGCCGCCGACCTCGCGTCCACTTGACGCCCCGGCCGCACGATCCCTAGGATTCCGTTAGTCAGAAGTTCAATTCTGCCATACGGAATTTTCAAGGAGAGCCCGATGAGCTCCGGCCTGCGCTTCGCGGCGAACTGCTCGCTGCTGTTCACCGAGACGCCGCTGCTGGAGCGCGCCGCCGCGGCGGCTGACGCCGGGTTCTCCGCCGTCGAGTTCTGGTGGCCGTGGCCGGAGCAGCCGGTTCCCGCCGACCACGAGGTCGGCGCCTTCGTCGACGGCATCCGCGACGCCGGGGTGCAGCTCGTGGGGCTGAACTTCTTCGCCGGCGACCTGGCGGGCCCCGACTGCGGCGTGCTGTCCCTGCCCGACCGGTCGCAGCAGTTCCGCGACAACGTCGACGTCGCCGTCGGCATCGGTCGTGAGCTGGGCGTCGGGGCGTTCAACGCCCTGTACGGAAACCGGGTCGACGGCGTCTCCGCGCACGACCAGGACGACCTCGCCGACGCCAACCTGGTCCTCGCTGCCGAGGCCGCGGCCGCGATCGGCGCGGTGGTGCTCGTCGAGCCGGTGAGCGGGCCGAAGCCCTACCCGCTCCGTACCGCGTCCGACGTGGCCGCTGTGCTGGCGCGGGTACGGGCGAAGGGGCCCGCCAACGTGGGGATGCTGGCGGACCTGTACCACCTCGCCACCAACGGCGACGACCTCGAGCGGGTGATCGCCACCTACGCCGACTCCATCGCCCACGTACAGATCGCGGACGCCCCCGGGCGCGGCGAGCCGGGCACCGGCGACCTCGACCTCGACCGCTGCCTCCACCTCCTCGAGGAGCGCGGCTACGACGGCTGGGTCGCGCTCGAGTACAAGCCCACGACGTCCACCCTCGAGAGCCTGCAGTGGCTGCCCCGCGAGCGCCGGGGCACGGCTGCGGCGCCTCGCTGACTCGCTCGCGCGCGCAAGGAGATCCAGATGGCATCCATCGCCTTCATCGGGCTCGGCATCATGGGCGGCCCGATGGCCGCCAACCTCGTGAAGGCCGGCCACGACGTGACCGGCTACAACCGCTCGCCGCAGGCAGTCGAGCGGCTGGTCGAAGCGGGCGGTACCGGAGCCGACACCGTCGCTGCGGCCGCCTCCGGTGCCGACGTGGTGATCACGATGGTGCCGGACTCGGCCGACGTGGAGGCGGTCTGCCTCGGCCCCGACGGCGTGTACGAGAACGCCGCAGACGGCACGCTCCACATCGACATGAGCTCCATCAGCCCGGACGTGGCGATGCAGCTCGCCGACGCCGGGCGCGAGCAGGGCCTGCGGGTCCTCGACGCGCCGGTGAGCGGGGGCGAGGCAGGCGCGGTCGAGGCGAGCCTGTCGATCATGGTGGGCGGCGAGCAGGCCGACTTCGACGAGGCGCGGCCGCTTCTCGAGGCCCTGGGCACGACCGTGGTGCATTGCGGGCCGGCGGGGTCCGGGCAGACCGTCAAGGCCGCCAACCAGCTGATCGTCGCCGGCACGATCGAGCTCGTCGCGGAGGCGATCGTCTTCCTCGAGGCGTACGGCGTCGACACCGAGGCGGCCGTCACCGTGCTCGCCGGGGGACTGGCCGGCAACCGCATCCTCGACCGCAAGGCTCCCGGCATGCTCGCGCGCGAGTTCGCACCCGGCTTCCGGGTCGACCTGCACCACAAGGACATGGGCATCGTGACCGCAGCGGCCCGGGAGAAGGGGGTCGTGATCCCGCTGGGCGCCGTCGTCGCTCAGCTCGTCGCGTCGCTGCGCGCGCAGGGCCACGGCGACCTCGACCACTCCGCCCTGCTGAAGGTGGTCGAGCAGCTCTCCGGCCGCTCGAAGCCGTGACCCGCCCCTCGCCGACAGGAGACCTCCCGTGCCACGAATGACCGCCGCCGACGCCGCCGTCACGATCCTGGCCCTCGAAGGCGCCACCCAGGCCTTCGGCCTACCCGGTGCCGCGATCAACCCGGTGTACTCGGCGATGCGGCGCCACGGCGGCATCCGGCACGTGCTCGCGCGGCATGTCGAGGGCGCCTCCCACATGGCCGAGGGCTTCACCCGGGCGGCCGCCGGCAACATCGGCGTCTGCATCGGGACGTCGGGGCCGGCCGGCACTGACATGGTCACCGGGCTGTACTCCGCGTTCGCGGACTCGATCCCGATCCTCGCCATCACCGGCCAGGCGCCGGTGGCCCGGCTCCACAAGGAGGACTTCCAGGCCATCGACATCGCGGCGATCGCGCGACCGGTGACGAAGGCCGCGACGACGGTCCTCGAGGCCGCGCAGGTGCCCGGC
>JAWWPH010000595.1:0-3455 GCA_033850875.1 Nocardioidaceae bacterium
CCGCGCAGCACGCGCGCTAACGACAGCTTGCCGCCATGGGCGGTGTGGATCGTGCGCATGACATGCGCGAGCGGCGGCCCTTCGCTTGCCACGCCGAGGCGGGCGCGCGTTTGGTCAAGACCGGGCGCTTCGTGGCGCAGCGCCTTCAGGAGCCGCGTCACACCGTTACCGCGTTCGGCACTGCCGATCAGAAGCGGCACCACCCTGCCCCCGCGCAGTTCGCGCGTCAGATCGTCGAAGACCTGGTCGCGCGGCGGCTCGATGTCGAAGATCAATTCCTCCATCAACGCGTCGTCGTAATCGGCCAGGCGCTCCAGCATCGAGTAGCGCGCTTCTTTTTCGCGCGGCATCTCGCCGGCGGGCACATCGACGACGGTCGAGGGCGCGTGTTCGCGATAAACAAAGGCGCGCTCCAGCGCGAGATCGATAAAGCCCGTGGCGATGCCGTTCTGCCAAATCGGAATTTGCCGCACGATTAGCGGCGAGCGCGAGGCGGGCTGCAGCATCGCCAGCGTTTCGCGCACGCGCGTTGTCGCGATATCGATCTTGTTGAGGAAGATGAGGCGCGGAATGCCGAGCTCTTCGAGCTCGCGTAAGACGAGCTGCAGCGCCGGGATTTTGCGCGGATCGGCCTCGCAGACGACGATCGCGGCATCGCAAAGCGGCAGCACGTTTGGCAGATCGTAGGCAAATTCGATCGAGCCGGGACAATCGATAAAGGTGAGACGGTCGCCGAGATAATCCGTCGAGCCGATATTCGCCTCGATGCTCATCGCATGCGCGCGCGCTTCGGCGCTGGAATCGCCGATGCTGGAACCGTCCCGCACATTCCCCTGCCGCGACAGAGCGCCGGTGCGGGCGAGGATGCTTTCGAGGAGTGTGGTCTTGCCGCTCTGAAAGGGACCGACGAGCGCAATCAGCCGCGGTCCCGAAACTCGTCTGTCACAAGTATTCGCATGGTCGGACATGGCACGCACCTCCCGCAGGCGCGCAATGTCACTCGCGCGGTGCCGCGCGCCGATGTCACGATGCTTTCATCTGCGGCGCGAGAGCGCAAGGGGTGCGGCCCCGCAGAGCGGGACCGCCAGCGTGATTACGCTCATCGCTTAGCTTAGATTACCGCAGAAGTTCTGGATCTTGCGGCAAGCATCTTCAAGCAGCGCATTCGAGGTTGCGTACGACACACGAAAGTTCGGGCCGGTGCCGAACGCCGAGCCTTGCACGACCGCGACGCCCTCGGTTTCGAGCAGCGCGTTGCAGAAGTCCGCGTCTGACTCAATCACGGTCCCATCCGGCGCTTTGCGCCCGATCGCATCCGCACAGGACGGGTAGACGTAGAATGCGCCTTCGGGCGAGTGGCACTTCAGGAACCGCGCCTGATTCAGCATCGAGACCACCAGATCACGCCGCTCCTCGAAGGCTTTGCGGCTTTTCGGGATAAAGTCCTGCGGCCCGGTCAGCGCCTCGACCGCTGCCCATTGCGCGATGGAACACGCGCCCGATGTCTGCTGGCCCTGCAGCATGTCCATGGCTTTGATGAGCTGATCGGGTCCCGCACCATAGCCGATGCGCCAGCCAGTCATGGCGTAGGACTTCGATACGCCATTCATCGTCAGGGTCCGGTCGTAGAGCGCCGGCTCGACCTGCGCTGGCGTCGTGAAGACGAAGTCGCCATAGACGAGATGCTCGTACATGTCGTCGGTCAGCACCCAGACATGCGGATGCTTCAGAAGCACGTCCGTCACCTTCTTCAATTCCTCGCGGGTATAGGCGGCCCCTGACGGGTTCGACGGCGAGTTCAGGATGACCCACTTCGTGCGCGGCGTGATCGCAGCTTCGAGATCCGCCGGCTGCAGCTTGAAGGCGTGCTCCATCGTGGTCTGCACGGTGACCGCAACGCCGCCGCAGATGGCAACCATTTCGGGGTAGCTGACCCAGTAAGGCGCCACGCAGATCACTTCGTCGCCTGGATTCAAAGTTGCCAGGAAAGCGTTGAAAAGCACCTGCTTTCCGCCGGTCCCGACGATGACCTGCGAGGCCTTGTAGTCGAGCCCGTTCTCACGCTTGAACTTCTCAACGATGGCTTCGCGCAGCTGCGGAATTCCGGCAACCGGCGTGTACTTCGTCTCGCCACGCTCGATCGCCTTGATCGCCGCATGCTTGATGTTGTCCGGTGTATCGAAGTCGGGTTCACCGACGGAAAGGCTGACAATGTCCCGGCCTTTAGCCTTCAAGTCGCGCGCTTTCTGCGTCGCCGCGATCGTCGCGGAGGGCTTCACGCGTGAAAGTGCATCGGCGAGGAAGGCCATGTCGAAAAATCCTCTCCCTGTTCCGGAAAGCACGCCCGGTGCGTGCGCGCGGGACCATAGGTGCAGTGCCGGATGAGGGCAATTCAAATGGTATGCTTGCGCGCAGAAGAATCAGCGAACCTTAAGGCTTGCGGGACTACGCTTGGAGCTTCCGGAGGCATAGCTCGTGCAATCCATCTGGGCCGGTCTGAGAAGCGGTTCCTGGCTCACGCCTGAGCGGCTGCGCGTTTACCCTGCGCTGCTGCTCGGATTCCAATTGGTCGCGATTCTGGTGCTTGTGGCGACGTCGGACGGCCGCCACGACCTGCTCGGTCGGCCCTTGGGGGCCGATTTCGCGCAAGTCTGGGTGGCCGGAACGGAAGTGCTGGGCGGTCATCCCGAACAGCCATTCGATCTGCCGGCCCATTTGGCCCAGCAACGGAGCTTTTTCGGCCCCGCCACGGATGTGTATGGCTGGCACTACCCGCCGTACTTTCTGGCCATTGCCGGCCTGCTCGCGCTCCTGCCTTATGCCGCGGCGCTCGCGGTTTGGCAGTTCTCGACCTTGCCGTTGTATCTGGCCGGTGCATGGGGCGCGCTCCGCGCCGACGGCTTGCCGCGTCGCGACGTGTTAGTTGCCGCGATTGCCTTCCCGGCCGTGTTCGTCAATCTAACGCACGGGCACAATGGATTTCTCACTGCGGCCCTGTTCACGGGAGCCCTGCTCTGCGTGGAGAAGCGGCCCTGGCTCGCCGGTATGTTGCTTGCCCTGCTCGTCTACAAGCCGCAATTCGGGCTCGTTATCCCGGTCGCCATCATCGCGGGCGGACACTGGAAAGTGCTTGCGGCTGCAACCGCAGGCGTCGTCGCGCTCACTGGGCTCAGCCTTGCGGGTTTCGGCCTGGAGACCTGGAAGGCATTCCAAGGCAGCCTCGAATTCACGCGCACGGTCGTTCTGGAGGACGGCAATATCGGCTGGGAAAAAATCCAGAGCGTATTTTCAGCCGTGCGCTTGCTCGGCGGTAGTGTAGCGCAAGCCTACCTTGCGCAGGGGCTGGTCAGCGCACTTGTGCTTGGCGCGATCGCTTGGCTTTGGCATTCGCACGCGGACTTCCGTCTCAAGGCGGCTGCCCTTCTCTGCGCGGCCCTCCTGACCACGCCCTATTG
>JAWWPH010000280.1:0-2816 GCA_033850875.1 Nocardioidaceae bacterium
CTCGCCGACCGCCACCGGCGCCGACGGTGGCCCGTACGGCGTGGTGACGTCGACGAGCTCGGGCGCGTCGAGGAACTCGTAGAGCCCGGACCCGCCGATAACGCCCACCTCGGCACGTTCCCTCGACGCTATGCCCGCAGTCTGTCAGGTCAGCAGGAGCGAGCCGACGCGGCGGGAGGCGACGTACAGGCCCAAGGACCCCACCGCGGCAAGGTAGCCGGCGGCGGTCACACATTCCCAGCCCATGGAGCCCAGTGCGGTGTCGCGGCACAGCACGACGCCCTGGTACAGCGGCGTCCAGCGCACCACGGCCGCGATGGAGCCGGGGTAGCCGGACAGCGGGAAGAAGGTCGCCGAGAAGAGGAACATCGGCATGATCGCGAGCTGGACGTACTCGAAGTCCTGCCACGAGCGCATCCAGGTGGTCAGCGCCATCCCGGCGCCGGCGAACGCGTAGCCGATCAGGACGGTCGCCGGGAGCGCCAGCAGCATCCACCACGACCTGACCAGTCCCATCGCCAGCATGATGACGATGAAGGCCGCCGAGTAGCAGGCGCCCCGCAGCAACGCCCACGTGATCTCGCCGCGGGCGACGTCGTTCGGGCTCAGCGGCGTCGCCAGCATCGCGTCGTAGAGCTTCTCGAACTTCATCTTGAAGAAGATGTTGTAGGTGGCGTCGAACAGCGCGCCGTTCATCGCCGAGGTCGCGAGCATCGCGGGCGCGACGAACTCGACATAGCTCACGGAGGTCCCGTCGGCTAGGGGGAAGTGCCCGATGAGGCCGCCTACGCCGATCCCGATCGAGAAGAGGTAGAAGACCGGCTCGAGCATCCCGGTGACGAACACGAACCAGCCGTGCCGGTAGACGAGGTAGTTGCGCTCGACGATCCGCCATGCTCCGGCGCCGACCACGGGCACGACGCGCGGGCCGAGGGTGCGGGTCTGCACGGCCGTCACTGTGCGAGCCGGTCTGCAAAGGCCCGGCGGGCGAGGTACCAGCCGGCGACGAGCCAGACCGACAGGTACGCCGCATGCCCCAGCGCCGGCCACAGGCTGACCTCGTCGAGGGTCAGCATCCGGCTCAGGTCGACGCCGTGCCAGACGGGGGTCAGGTAGGCGAGCCAGGAGACGGCTGCCGGCAGCTGCGAGACCGGGAAGAAGGCACCGCTGAACAAGGTCATCGGCATCAGCCCCAGCCGGTACACCAGCGCGAAGGCGCTCGGCTCGGGCAGCCGGGCGCTCAGCGCGAACAGGGGAGTCGTGTGCGCCATCCCGAGAAGGACCGACGTGGCGAGCGCGGCGAGCGCCCCCCACCAGGTGACCAGCGCTCCGAAGGCCGCGAGCACGGCCAGGAACACCGCGCACGTGGTGAGGATGCGGACCGCGACCGTGGCCAGATGGGCGAGCAGGATGTCGGACGGCTCCAGGGGTGTGGCGGCCATGGAGTAGTACATGCGGCTCCACTTGAAGCCGCTCATCACCGGGTACGTGGACTCGCCGACGGCGGTGTTCATGGCCGTGGTGGCCAGCAGCCCGGGCGCGATGAAGGCGAGGTAGGTGACGCCGCCGAGCGCGTCCGCCCCCGAGCCGGAGTCGACGAACCGTCCGAGGCCTTCTCCCATCGCCGTCAGGTACAGGAGCGGGAGCACGAAGCTGCTGATCACCGAGCCGCGCCAGGTGCGCTTGTACGCGGTGACCCAGTACTGGCCGAGCCGTGGTGCGAGCATCAGTCGACCAGCGTCCGTCCGGTCAGCCGCAAGAAGACATCCTCCAGCGTCGCCCGGCGTACGAGCGTGGACAGCGGCGTGACGCCCTGCGCGTGCACGGCGTTCACCGTCGAGTCGCCGTCGTCGGTGTACAGCAGCAGACGGTCGGGCAGGACCTCGACCCGCTGCGCGAGGCCCGCGACGGGCGCCGCCATGGCGTCGTGCGCGCCGACGGGGAAACGCAGTTCGACGACCTCGCGGGTGGCGTGCTCGGCGATGAGCTCCGACGGCGAGCCCGCGGCCACGATCAGGCCCTTGTCCATCACGACGAGCCGGTCGCACAGCTGCTCGGCCTCGTCCATGTAGTGGGTCGTGAGAACGAGCGTGACGCCCTCCTGCTTGAGCCGGAAGAGGCGGTCCCAGAGCTGGTGCCGGGCCTGCGGATCCAAACCGGTGGTGGGCTCGTCGAGCAGCAGCAGGTCGGGCGAGTTGACGAGCGAGCGGGCGATCGTCAGCCGCCGCTTCATCCCGCCCGAGAGCGCCTCGACCTTGGCCCCCGCGCGGTCCGTGAGCTGTACGAACGCCAGCAGCTCGTCGGCGCGCGCCCGAGCCTGCGCCCGTGACAGCCCGAAGAACCGGCCGTACACCATGAGGTTCTCGGCGACGCTCAGCTCGATGTCGAGGTTGTTCTCCTGCGGACACACCCCGATCCGTGCCCTGATGCGGGACCCGGACGTCGCGGGGTCCATGTCGAGGATCCGCAGCGAGCCGCCCGAGACCGGTGAGACGGCCGCGATCATCCGCATCGTCGACGACTTCCCGGCACCGTTGGGCCCGAGGAAGCCGAACGCCTCACCCTTGTACACCTCCACGTCGATGCCCTTCACGGCCTCGAAGGAGCCGTAGGACTTGCGCAGCCCACGTGCCGACACCATCGGCGACGAGGGCTGTGACCGGGCGGGCGACGAGGAGATCTGGTCGGCGGCGGACTCTCGGGACACGGGAAAAATCTAGCCAGCGCTGCCGACAGAGCCTGCGCGCGCTCCCGGGCCGTGAAACTGTCGGTGGCATCGGACAGGATGGCGGCATGAGTGACACACCCCGGTCGGC
>JAWWPH010000312.1:0-8271 GCA_033850875.1 Nocardioidaceae bacterium
CGGTGTCCGAGACCGACTCTTCCCGGACGGGGGGCCAGACGGTCCTCAGCGGACCGCCCGTGTACCCCCTCACCGGGCAGCCGGCGCCCTCGCGCACGGCCGCCTCGAAGCCGTCGCTCGCGGTCAAGATCGACAACGTGTCCGGCGCCTGGCCGCAAGCGGGCGTCAACTCGGCCGACATCGTCTTCGACATCCTCGTCGAAGGCGGCCTCACCCGCCTGATGGCCGTTTACCAGTCGCAGCCGGCACCGCTGATCGGGCCGATCCGGTCGGCGCGACCGGTCGACGCGTACCTGCTGCGGCTCTTCCACGGCGGGTACTTCGCCTTCTCCGGTGCCAGCAAGCACGAGATGAAACCGGTACGCAACCACTCGCACGCCGTCTTGCTGTACGCCGACGTCAACGCGGCGCCCTTCTACCGCCGCAGCGACCACATCTCCCCCGACAACCTGTTCTCTTCCAGCTCTGCCCTGACCGCCGCCTTCCAGCACATGGCTCCGCACGAGGCGGCAGCCCCTCGCGTCTTCGGCTACGCGCGCCAGGCCCCGCACGGGCTCGCCACCCGGCAGGCGACGGTGCCTTTTCCATCCGCCACCGCGGGCTGGACCTGGGACGGCCACCAGTACCTGCGCTCCCAGGACGGTCACCCGGACCTGCTCATCCCGGGTGACCAGATCAGCAGCACGAACGTCGTGATCATGTCGACCAAGGTCGTCGGTACCGGCATCTTCGAGACCAACGGGGCCGAGGACCCGCTGCCAGTGACGGTCGGGTCGGGTCGCTGCTGGCTGCTGCGCAACGGCGTCCGGATCCCGGGCACGTGGAAGCGCAGCGCCGTCAACCATCGCCTCCACCTGCTCGACTCCAAGGGTCACCCGCTTCTGTTAGCGCCCGGACGCACCTGGGTCGAGCTGATGCCGTCGACGCAGACGCCGACCTTCCACGGCTGACAGCGCCCGTAGGTACCATCCCCCAATGCCGACTCGCCGGTGGATCGTCGCGGCCACCCTGCTACCGGCGCTGGTGCTGAGCGCGTGCACGAGCACAGACTCTCCCGCCGCCCAGGGCCCGACGCAGCGCCCGGCGACGAGCAGCCCTCCGAGCCACCACCCGCGATCGTCGGCCACGCCCGCGCACACGTCCGCCACGACGGTCAGGCAGCCCCGCACCATGCGCGGCTCGTCGTCTTGGAAGCTCACCAAACCGGCGATGGACCACCAGATCGAGGGGTACGCCAATCCGGTGAGCGTGCGACCCGGCGGCACTCTCACGGTCATGGTGTCGACGACGGCGCCGCGCTTTCGGGCCTACGCGTACCGGATCGGCGGGTACCGCGGCGGCGCCGGACGGCTCATGTGGTCGTCCAAGCCCACCACAGGGCGATCCCAGCCGGCTCCGCACCTCCTCCCCGGCACGCGGACGGTCGTCGCCAGCTGGCGAGCGTCGTTGACCGTCCCGACGGCGGGCCTCCCTCCCGGCTTCTACCTGCTCAAGCTCGACGCAGCCTCGGGATACCAGTCGTTCGTCCCGTTCACCGTCAGCTCGCCGACCACCGCCGGGAAGGTCGTCCTCGTCGAGCCGGAGATGGACTGGCAGGCGTACAACACGTGGGGCGGGTACAGCCTGTACGAGGCGCCGCCGGGGCAGCTGCGCAGCTGGGCGGTGAGCTTCGACCGCCCCAACCTCGCACCCGGCGGCAACCGGTTCCTGTACAACATCGTGCCGACCGTCGTGCTCGCCGAGCGCCTCGGCCTGCCCCTCGCCTACGAGAGCGACGTCGACGTCGCGACCCGGCCGGCGCTGCTTCACGGCGCCCGAGGCTACGTGTCGGTCGGACACGACGAGTACTGGACGGTCCCCGAGAGGCGCTACGTCACCCGCGCCCGCGACGCCGGCACCAACCTGGCGTTCCTCTCGTCGAACACCATGTACTGGCGGGTCCGGCTCGCCCACCGGTCGACCGGGCCCGACCGGCTGATGATCGGCTACAAGACCGACGCCGCGACCTCCGACCCGCTGCGCGATCGCCGCCCCACGGTCACGACCGCGCGCTGGCGTGATCCGCCCGCGCCCGACCCGGAGAACTCCCTCATCGGGGAGCTGTACGAGTGCTACCCGGTCGACCAGCCGTACCGGGTCGCCTCGCCCCACTGGTGGGGGTTCCGGGGCACCGGCGTCCACCTCGGCTCGGAGTTCCCGCACCTGGTCGCCGACGAGGCCGACCGGGTGTACCCCGTCGCCTCCACACCGCGCCCCCTCCAGGTGCTGTCGTACCTGGCGTACGACTGCGGCGGAGTCCCCACGTCCACCGAGTCCAGCTACTACACGACGCCGTCGGGTGCCGGGGTCATCGACTTCGGTACCCAGCGATGGAGCTGCGCGCTCGGGCGACGGTGCCCGGGTCTGCCACCCGAGGACGACAGGTTCGCGCGGCAGGTCATGCGCAACGTCCTGCGCGCCTTCGCGCGAGGACCGGTCGGGCGCACGCGCCCCGCGGTCGACAACGTGAGCAGGTTCCCCCTACCCACGACCAACCAGGTCCCGGCGAGCTGAGCCCCTAGCCACTGGAGTCAGCCCCGAGGAGCCGCTTGATCCCTCAGTGGGAAGAACCTGGCTCCTCGGCGAGGGGCCGTCCCAGGTTGACGGATGCCTGGAACGCGGCACCGATCGCCCACGTCGATGGCATGATGCAAAACACAAAGAGTAGCCATTCCAATACTCAGGGTATCCACGGGCTGAGAGTTGCGCCTTGCCGCGCCGACGCACATACCTACCGATCTCCAGGAGACCGCATTGACGCACCAGCTGGCCGACCTCGAGATCGCCGCCTATGAGCGGCGCCGAGCCGGAGGCCTCTACGGCCGGGAGTCGTCGCAGCTCACCGGCCCGCTCCAGCCCGCCTCCGACACGGTCCGGTACCGCCGGGTGCTGACCCGCCGAGAAGACGGGTCGATGGTCCTTGCCGCGGGCCTGCATGTGGCCACCACGCTCGCCCTGCTCACCTACATCCTCTGGCCCAGCCACCTGCCGGCACTGAGACCCGGGCACATCGCCGTCGACACCCTGGCCGTGACCGGCCTGATGGTGCTCGTCTTGATGCAGCTCATCGGCGGCTTCCGCAGCTGGGTCACCGCGTTCTTCGTGAGCAACGCTCGGGACCCGGTCCCCATGGTCGCCCCTGCCGGGCTCAGGGTCGCAGTCCTCACCACCATCGTGCCGGGCAAGGAGCCGATGGAGCTCGTGCTCGCAACCTTGCAGGCGATGAAGAACATCCGGCACAACGGGCTGCTCGACGTCTGGCTGCTCGACGAGGGCAACAGCCCCGAGGTGCAAAAGCGCTGCGAGGCGATCGGCGTGCGGCACTTCAGCCGCAAGGGTGTCGACCGCTGGAACCAGCCGGAGGGCCCGTTCAAGCGCAAGACGAAGCACGGCAACCACAACAGCTGGCGCGAGGAGCACGCCTCGCACTACGACGTCGTGGCTCAGATGGATCCCGATCACGTGCCCTTCCCTCACTTCCTGGAGCGGACCCTCGGGTACTTCTCCGACCCGGACGTCGGCTACGTCGTCGCCCCGCAGGTGTACGGCAACATGCACGAGTCGTTCGTCGCCCGGGGCTCGGCCCAGATGTCGTACATGTTCCACGGCGTCACCCAGCGCGGCGGTAACAAGTTCGGCGCACCCATCCTCATCGGCACCAACCACCTGTACCGACCGAGCACCTTCGCGGTCATCGGCGGCTACCAGGACAGCATCATCGAGGACCACCTGACGGCAATGGTCGTGTTCGCCAACAAGAACCCGGAGACCGACAACTACTGGAAGGGCGTCTACACCCCCGACGTCCTCGCGGTCGGCGAAGGGCCGGCCACGTACTCCGACTGGTTCAGCCAGCAGAAGCGCTGGGCCTACGGAATCTGGCAGGTCATCCGTGAGCACTCGTTCACCGTCATCCCGAAGATGCCGTTGCGTTCGCAGCGCCTCAGCTTCGCCCTGCTCCAGACCCACTACCCGTTCGCCGGCCTGAGCTGGCTGGGCGGCATCTTCTTGTTCTCCCTGTACCTCATCGGCGGCATCTCCGTGACGCAGCTTCCCGTGCTGGTCTGGTCCCTGCTGTTCGTCGCCAACACCGTCATGGGCTTCGCGCTGTTCCAGCTGATGGCCCGGTTCAACCTGGCCGAGCACGAGCGCTCGAGCTGGAACCTGACCGGTCTGGCTCTGGATCTCGTCACTGGGCCTGTCTTCTGTGCCGCCGCCGCTGCGCAGCTGGTCGGCCGTCCCCTTGTGTACGTCGTGACCGCCAAGGGCAGCGCCGCGACCGGAGACACCTGGCGGACCTTCCGGCCGCACCTTCTGTGGCTCGCCGCCTCCGCCGTCGCGATCGCCGCGGGCCTGTTCTCCGGCCACGACTATCCCACGCTGTACCTGTGGGCCCTGCTCACCGTCGTGATCTGCGGCGGGCCGATGGTGCAGGTCGCGGGCCACAAGCTGTCGGAGCGCCGTGAGTGGCGCGAGGTCGGCCGGCTCCGTGACGAGCCGCAGGAGCGGCAGTCGGCGTGAAGGTCCCTGTCGTCTGGACGACCGCGATGGTGGCGATCGGCCTTGTGTCGTACGTCGTCCTCCGCGCACCGTCCTCGAACGCCTCAGAGCCCCCACCGCCTACGGCCCTGACCGCTCGAGCCTTCCCCATCCATGGCGTGACGGCGCAGACGATGAAGGGGCATCGGGCTCACCGGGCGGTGGACCTCCGGGCCGGTGCCGGTCGACGCCCGGTGGTGGGGATCACCGTCTCGGGCCTCGCCAAGCTCAGCCGTTTCGTCACCGCCACCCGCACAGCGCCCAGTTTCGTCGGGGTCTTCGAGGACTGGGCGCGCAACCGACCGTTTCCCAGGGAGCTCGCAGACGCTGTGTCTGCGCGAGGATCGCGACTGTCGATCACCTGGGAGCCCTGGGACAGCCACGTCGGCACGGCGGACCAGCCGCGCTACAGCTTGTCGTCGATCATCTCCGGAAGGCACGACGGCTACATCGACGCGTACGCCCGTGCGGTCAAGCGGTACATACATCCGGTGAGCATCCGTCTCATGCACGAGATGAACGGCTTCTGGTACCCGTGGGCACGTGGCGTGAACGGCAACAAGCCCGGTCAGTACGTCGAGGCGTGGCGCCACATCCATGACCGGTTCGCCCGGCTGGGTGTCACCAACGTGCGCTGGATGTGGGCACCCAACGCCGTGTTCCCAGGCGCCGGGCACCTGGCGCAGCTCTACCCCGGGCCTCGCTACGTCGACCGGGTGGGGATCGACGACTACAACTGGGGTGACCGGACCCACGATGGCGTGCGCACTCACTGGCAGAGCTTCAGGTCCCTGTTCCAACCCACGGTCAACCGGCTTCAGCACATCGCCCACAAGCCGCTATGGATCTCCGAGGTCGGCAGCCTGGGCATCGGTGGGAGCCAGGCAGCGTGGATCACGGCGATGTTCGCCCACCTCAGGCAGAGCACGGCGATCACCGGACTGATGTGGTTCGACCTCGACGACTACCACCACCACGCCGATTGGCGGATCGACAGCCACCCCGCCGCGGCCCGCGCATGGGCACACGGGTTCTGGAACCGCCGCTGACGGTCAAAGCAGTCTGCACTTTGTCTGCACCACGAAAAGGGGTTGTGGTCGGCGCGACCCTCACAGGACGGTGTCTCGGTGACCATAGTCTTGCGCGAGCCGTACGAAGCCCACACCTTCATGACACCGCTGTCGCAGGACCGAGCTGCCAGGCTCGTACGGTTCCTGGCCACAGAGGGGACAGGATCGTTCTCGACATCGGCTGTGGATGAGCCGAGCTGCTGCTCGTGTCGTCGGCGCCTCCCCCCACGCCTCCGGCATCGGGATCGACCTCGATGTGGCGGCCGTCGAACACGGCGGGGTGCTCGCGCGAGAGCGCGCCCTCTCCGATCGGGTCACCCTGCTCACCGAGGACGCGAAGACCCACGCGCCGGACCGGTCTGACGCCGTGACCTGCATCGGTGCCAGTCAGGTCTGGGGGCCGCCGGTCCAAGACAACCAGCCCCTGGACTACGCGAGCGCGCTGACTGCCCTGCGGGCGATGGTGGAGCGAGGCGCCGTGGTGTGCTGGGGATGACCTACCTCTGCCTGGTCGCCGTCTACATCACCACGGTCACAGGCCGGCGTCGGACATGGTGAGCTCGAGACGGAGCCAGCTCGCCAGGTCCGTGATCTCCCTCTTCACGGCCGCCGAGATCGCGGCGGTGAACACGACGTCCTGGTGGACCGCGTTGACCCGGAAGACTCCCGCCTTGCGATCGGCCGCGGCGTCGAGCTTCCCGACGAGACGGTCCCCGTACAGGATGGGCAGGGCGAAGTATCCCCAGCGGCGTTTCGCGGCGGGCTTGTACATCTCCAGCTGGTAGTCGAACTCGAAGATCTCGACAGTGCGCCTGCGGTCGTGAACCAGCCGGTCGAACGGCGACAGGAGCGCCGCCCGTCCGGAGAACGGTCGTCCCAGATAACACGGGTCCACGCGCCACGCGCCCTTGATGCCCTCGATCACCGCGGGCTCGCCCGCCTCCCCCACGTCGTTGGGTTCCATCGGTGCGACCGGCGCCTTCGCCCGGGCGATCCCGAGTGCGCGGAGCCGTCGCTCGTTGCGGACTCGCAACGCCTCGTGGACCTCGAGCACGGGCCCATCGGGGTAGACGCGGTCCGCCAGGTCCCACAACCGCTCCCGTCCCCTGCGGCCCGCGGTCGCCACCTCGCCGCGCGCCGCCATGAAGTCGAGGAGCTTGATGACGTTCTGGTCATGCGTCCAGCCGGTGGACTCCCAGGGAACCGCGCACGTGTCCGGGAGCTCGCGTGAGGTCAACGGGCCGGAGGTACCGAGCCGGTCAAGGATGTCGCGCCGGCAGGCGTCGTTGGCCTGCACCCACTCTCGACGGAGCTCCTGCCAGGGCCGCAGCTTTCCATGCCCCGGCCACTCGGCCATAGCCGCACGGAACAACGCCATGTCCTCGCTGGGCCTGATCATCGCAAGAAGCTCGACCAGTCTCCGGCTCTCGAGTGCCCCGACCAGGTCGCTGGGCGAGTACGACGACCCCAGGCGGCTCCACGACACCAGGTCGGCGTTCGGCGCAACGGCTGCGGTCGGGTCGAGCTGGAGGAAGGTCAGCCGACGGACCATGTCAAGCAGGCTCGTCGGTCGCTCGCCCTCCAGCAGCTGCGCACGCACGGCGATGCGGCGAGCGTCAGCGCGCGAGAGCTGGTGGACAGCCACGATGCGAGGCTATGACACCTTCCTCCCGGCCCGCTCGGGGCTCGCCTCTCGTCGAGCGGGTCAGTCAACAGCCGGGTTGCACGCCGGGAAGGCACCGATCGTGTCGACATCCGGCGACGACCGGGTCGCCTACTCTGTCGGAGCGCCGATGATGGTTCGGGGCACACCGATGAGTCCGAGCACCCGAAGGGGTCTGTTGCTGTATGGCCGAGCTGACGTTCAAGATCCACACGTCCATCGACGGGTTCGTGGGGCGGCCCAGCGGCGACCTCTCGTGGCTGGATCCGGGCTTCGAGGACGACGAGCTCGCTGCCTGGGAAGGCGACCTCCTGTGGCGCACCGACCTCCACCTCATGGGCCGGGCCCTGTACGACGACATGGCCGCGTACTGGCCGACCTCGGACGAGCCGTACGCCGCTCCGATGAACCAGATTCCCAAGGCGGTGCTCTCACGCAGCGTCACGTCGGCGCCCTGGGCCGAAGACCATGTGGTCGGTGGTGACCTGACCGAGGCCGTCGGCCGCCTCAAGAGGGAGTCGACCGACGGCGTGCTCTTCCACGGTGGCGCGAGCACCGGTCGTGAGCTCGCCCGCCTCGGCCTCATCGATCGCTGGATCCTCGTACACCATCCCGTCGCGCTCGGCGAAGGACTGCCGATCTTCGCAGCCGAGCAAGCGGTCCGGCTCGAAGCGGCACACGTCTTCGAGGCGTCGGGAGCCGTCGCCCTCACCTACCTGCCCGCCTGAGCTCCGCACGCCGTACCGATCTCAGTCGACCCGAAGGGAAGTCCGATGGGAACCATCGCCGTTCACGAGTTCGTCTCCCTTGACGGAGTCTTCGAGGATCCGCAGTGGACCTTCGAGTTCGGCTTCGACCCGAAGATGGCCGAGACGCTGGCTGCGGTCACGGAGGGATGCAAGGCCATCCTGCTCGGACGCACGACGTACGAGATGTTCGCGCCGGCGTGGTCGGCGCGTA
>JAWWPH010000331.1:0-7550 GCA_033850875.1 Nocardioidaceae bacterium
TCCTCGGCACCCACCTCGACCTGAACGACGCCGCCGCCCCGGAGTCGACCATGGTCGCCCTTCTCGTCGTTGCAGTCCTGGCGTTGTTGCTCGTCGTACCTTCTCTCGCGTGGCTCCTGATCCTCACCCACCTGGGCCAACTCGTCCCAGACGAGGACTGAACCGACGGGACACCTCAGTCGCGTTCGCTCGCATCGCTTCGGCATCAGCAACGAAGCGGTGTTCCGCAGCGTTGGTCTTGTTGGGCGACCAGCGATCTGTGTCGTGCCTGGAGCGGGTGACCGGGATCGAACCGGCATGGCCAGCTTGGAAGGCTGGGGCTCTACCATTGAGCTACACCCGCGGGCGACATCCGAGCCTGATCGGCGCTCATGCGCTGACGGCGTGGCGCCGCGTCCATGGTGTCACGGTTCGAGGACGAGGTGAAACCGCGTCCCTGCCTTCTGGGACGATCGCGTCCATGACAGTCGACGTACGGCGGCCGGTCCTGCGCGACGTCGACGAGCTCGCCCGCATCAACATCGACACCTGGCGGGCGGCGTACGGGGGCATCGTCCCCCAGGCGCGGCTCGACGCGATGGACATGCAGGCCTATCGCCTGCGCTGGATCGAGAACGTGACAGCCGGCCGGCCGGGAGTGGAGTTCCGGGTTGCCGACGTCGACGGCCGACTGGCCGCTTACGCCATTGCGGGACCGTACCGGCCACAGGAGGACGCCGAGCCGGAGCCGGTGACGGGGCTCGCTGAGCTGTACGCCATCTACGTCGACCCGCCGATGCAGGGACGCGGTGCCGGTACCGCCGTGCACGACGCGGTCCTGCGCGCGCAAGCGGTGCAGGGCAACGCCGAGGCGGCGCTGTGGGTCCTGGTGGACAACGTGCCGAGTCGTCGCTGGTACGAGCGGCGCGGCTGGAGGGCCGATGGCGCCCTCAGCAGCTGGTCGGCCGGCGAGCGGGACCTGCCGGAGCTGAGGATGCGGCGAAGCCTCTCAGCGGGGTCTGCCGACAGGTCGGCCTGACCTGGGCGAATGGGACTTGACCGGGTTCTCCCCTAGACTCGGCGGCTGACACCGGGGCGTAGCGTAGTGGCTAGCGCGCCTGCTTTGGGAGCAGGAGACCGCAGGTTCGAGTCCTGTCGCCCCGACCCGGCCACCGACGGACTCGCGAGGGTGGTCGAGATCGCGTACCTCCCGACCCGGACAGTAGGAGACACCCTGTGAAGAGCGCCGTCGAGACGTTGAACCCGACGAGGGTGAAGCTCACCGTCGAGGTGCCCTTCGAGGAGCTCAAGCCGAGCCTCGACGCGGCGTACAAGAAGATCGGCCAGCAGATCACGATCCCGGGCTTCCGCCGGGGGAAGGTCCCGGCTCTGGTGATCGACCAGCGTATCGGCCGCGAGGCGGTGCTCGACGAGGCCGTCAACGACGCACTCCCGAAGATGTACATGCAGGCGCTGCAGGACAACAACATCGTCCCGTTGAGCTCACCGGAGCTCGACCTCGACGAGTTCCAGGACGGCTCTCCCCTGAACTTCAGCGCCGAGCTCGACGTCAAGCCTGAGATCACGGTGCCCGACTACACGGGGATCGAGGTCGAGGTCGACGACGTCGTGGTCGGCGACGACGAGGTCGACGAGCAGATGGAGTCGCTTCGCGAGCGGTTCGGCACCCTCACCCCGGTCGACCGCGCCGCCGCCGACGGCGACTTCGTCACCATCGACTTGTCGGCCGCCCGAGAGGGCGAGCAGATCGAGGAGGCCCAGGCGACCGGGATGAGCTACCAGGTCGGCCGGGGGACGATGCTCGAGGGCCTCGACGAGGCCCTGGTGGGTATGGCAGCCGGCGACGAGGCGACCTTCTCGTCGACGCTGGTCGGCGGGGAGTACAAGGACCAGATGGTCGACGTCACGGTGAAGCTCACGGCGGTCAGGGAACAGGAGCTCCCGGACCTCGACGACGAGTTCGCCCAGAACGCGTCGGAGTTCGACACGGTCGCCGAGCTCAAGGACGACCTACGTGAGCGGCTGGTGCGCAGCGCAAGGGTGGAGCAGGCGGCCGCGGCCCGAGACGCCGTGCTCGAGAAGCTGCTGACGATGGTCGAGGTGCCGTTGCCCGACGCCGCCGTGGCCGAGGAGCTCAAGTCGCGGCGCGACTCCATCGACGAGCAGCTCGCCTACGCAGGCATGAGCGAGGCGGACTACCTCGAGTCGGAGGGCCAGACCGAGGACGAGTTCGCCGCCGACCTCGACAAGCGGGTCCGCGACGCGATGGCCGCCCAGTTCCTGCTGGACGAGATCGCGAACGCCGAGGCTCTGGGGGTCGACGAGAGCGAGCTGACCCAGCATCTGCTGCGCCGGGCGCAGCAGGCTGGACAGAGCCCGGAGGAGTACGTCAAGCACGTCATGGAGCACAACCACGTGCCGGAGCTCGTTGCGGAGATCCGTCGCGGCAAGGCACTTGCGCGCGTGGTCGAGAGCGCCAGCGTCAAGGATGCGTCGGGCAACGTGGTCGAGCTGAAGACGCTGCAACCTGACGGTACGTACGCCGAGCCCGGTGCAGCCGACGACGACTCCGAGGACGGCGGCGTGGTGGAGTCGGCGGAGGAGACGCAGCCGCCGGTTGCGCGCGACGCCAGCGCGGACATCCAGGTACTGGGCGGATCGGACTTCGTACGGATCGAGGACGCCGCCGACCCCCAGGCGGAGCCGGCCGGCGAGGCCTGATCGAGCGCTCGCGGGCGGCTCCGGCGAACCGCTCCTAGGCGTGGCTGGGGCTGCGTTCGCGGCCGGGCTCCGGTAGGGCGGCTGCCGGCGTGGGCTCCCGGATCTCGGTGAGCTCGACCGTCGGCGGCGTCGACGGCCACCACGCGGCGCGGCCCATCAGCACGAGCAGCGACGGCAGCATGACGACGCGTACCAGCGTCGCGTCGACGAGCACGGACACCGCCAGCCCCACCCCGATCTGCTTCAGTTCGATGAGGCTCAGCGAGGCGAAGATCGAGAACACCGAGACCATCACCGCCGCTGCGCTCGCGACGACTCCGGCCGTCTCGCTGATGCCCGCCTCGACCGCGACGCGCGGAGGCAGGCCACGGCGGACGCCCTCGCGAATCCGGCTCAGTACGAAGACGTGGTAGTCCATCGAGAGCCCGACGAGCACCACGAACATGAACAGCGGGATCCAGGTGACGACGTAGCCGCCGGAGGTGAAGCCGAGCAGTCCCTGAGCCCAGGTGTTCTGGAAGACGACCGTGAGGACGCCGAACGCGGCCGCGACCGAGGCGAGGTTGAGCAGGGTCGTGATGACGGCGATCGCCACGCTCCGGAAGGTCACGCCCATCATGAGCATCGTCAGCAGCAGGACGAACCCGATCACCAGCGGCAGCTTGCTCGCCAGGTGCGTGGTGTAGTCGACGTTCTCCGCGAGGTCGCCACCGACGGCCCACTCGGCGTGCGGCAGCGGACCCAGCAGCGTCGGGGCGACGGTGTCCCGCAACCGCGCGAGCGCCTGCTCGTTGGCCGCCGAGCCCTCCACATGCGACGTCGCCAGCGTGAGCAGCGCGACCGTCTTGTCGGACGACGTACGCACGGAGCGCGCGCCGGTGCTCGCGAAGTCACCGTCGCGGGTCGTGGTGGACTGCAGGGACCGCAGCGCAGTGACCGCGGCGGGTAGGTCTGCCGGTCGCGTCTTGACGGCGACCTGTACGGTCTCGCCCTGCGAGGGGAAGGCCCGCTCGAGCTGTGCGTAGGTGTGCACCTCCGGGATGTCCTGGGGGAGGACCTCGAGGGTGGACTGGTGGAGCGTCATGCCGAGTGCCGGCGCGGCGAGCGCGCACATCACGACCGTCGAGGCGACGAGCGACGTCTTCGGGTGAGCGAGCACCGGGCGAAGCAGCCGGCGGCTGATGCCGCCGCGCCCGATCCTCCGGTTGACCCGCCACAGCAAGGGGATGCGTGGGCGGTCGACCCATCTGCCCAGCTTGGCGAGAAGGGCGGGCAGCACGGTCAGCGACCCCAGCACCGAGATGGCCACGACCAGGATCGCCCCCGTCGCGAGCGATGCGAAGGTGGCGTCCTGCACCACGTACAGCCCCGCCATGGCCACGATGACGGCGCCGCCGGACACGACGATCGAGTGCCCCGAGGTCGCGGCGGCGATCGCAACGGCGTCTGCGGTGGTGTGGCCGCGCTCACGCTCCTCACGTTGGCGTTTGAGGTAGAAGAGCGAGTAGTCGACGCCGACAGCCATGCCGATCAGCACGACCATGCTCGACACGGTGCTGTCGGCCGGGATGAGGTGGGAGATCGGAGCATAGAGGCAGATGGTCGCGACCACGCCGGTGATCGCCACCAGGACGGGAATGCCTGCAGCGATCAGGGCGCCGAAGGCGACGAGCATGATGAGCAGCGTGAGCGGCAGGCTCAGCCTCTCCGCACGGGAGAGGTCCTGGGCGACACGGTCGTTGACGGCGGCGTTGATCGACGCCTCGCCCACCTCCGAGACCCGGAGGGCGGGATGCGCGCGCTGCACCGAGGCGGTCACCGCCAACAGGGGGGCGGCATCGGGGTCGGCGCCCGCTGCCGGCTTGACGAGCCCTATCGGCACCAGCAGGCTCCGACCGTCGGGTGACAGGACCGAGTGACCGACGCGCGAGACACCCGGTACCGCCGCCATCCGGCGGGTCACCTCCGTCGCGGCGTGCTCGGCCCCGGCCCGGTCGAGGGCCCCGCGGCGCGAGGCGATGAGGACGTTCTCGCTCGGCGCACCCCCGAGCCCCGAGTCCTGTACCCATGCGTCGGCCCGGCCCGACTGCCCGACGCGGTAGTCGGCGTCGGTCGTCGGCTGCGTGCTGACAGCGCTGCCCGTGAACACGGCGGCTCCGACGAACAGCAGCCAGATGAGGAGTGCGCGCCAGGGGTGCGCGGCACTCCAGCGGGCGAGCGTCTCGGTTGCTCTGCGGTACCCCATGGCTGGTCGTCCCTTCATGTCGATGCGGCGAATAGCTCCACCGGTCCACCGTCGCCGTCATCGCGCGCACAGTCAGGGGTGCAGAGACCACACACACAGTGGTGCAGGGCCTACTGTCAGAAGCGTCGCCATCCACCACACTGATGGCATACCGAGCCGACTCGGACCGCAGCCCGACGGATCGCCGGGCACCACCCTCAGAGGTCGATGTCATGTCCGCCACCGCAACCGTGCGACCAGGTCGTCTCGCCTCGACCTGGTACGCCGCGGTTCACCTGTTGCTGTGGGCGGTCGCCCTCGCACTGCTGGTGGTCATCGTCGTCGCGATCCCGCTCGTGCTCGTCACCGTCGGCATCGTGATGCTTCTGGTCGCGGTGCCCCTCAGCGGCGCCTTCGCCACGCTGAACCGATGGCTCGCCGCCCGGGTCCTGGGGGAGCCGGTCGAAGCCCGCTACTCCGCGACCGAGGGGCTTCGCCCACTGATGCGGATCATGGCCTGGGCGCGCGACCCTCAGCGCTGGCGCGACCTCGCCTGGCTGCTCGTGACGTCCACAGTCGGCTTCACCCTCTGCCTGCTGGTCGTGACGGCGTTCCTCTCGGTGGTCTTCTACGCGATCTACCCGTTCCTGTACTGGGTCACGCCGCCAGGCGTCTTCGACCAGGACTACGGCGTCGTGGCGATCGACACCCAGGCCAAGTCGTTCCTCGAATGGGTCCTCGCCGTCCTCGCCTTCGTCATCTGGTGGTACGCCGGCCCGCCGCTCGTCCGGGTGAACGCCCGCCTCGATGCCGCCCTTCTCGGGCGGGGCCGCACGGAGGTCCTCCGGCGCCGGGTTCGCGACCTCTCCGAGTCACGCGCCCAGAGCGTCGACTTCTCCGCCGCCGAGCTGCGCCGGATCGAGCGCGACCTGCACGACGGCGCCCAGGCGCGGATGGTCGCGCTGGGCCTGAGCCTCGGCATGGCCGACGAGCTCATGGAGCGCGATCCGGACGCCGCGCGCCGGTTGCTCGCGGAGGCACGGACGACCAGCTCGGCCGCCCTCGGTGACCTGCGGGCCGTCGTACGCGGCATCCACCCGCCCGTACTGGCCGACCGTGGGCTCGCCGGTGCCGTGCAGGCGCTGGCGATGGACATGTCCGTCCCTGTGGACGTGAGCGTCGACATGGCCGGGCGCCCGCCGGAGCCGATCGAGTCGGCGACCTACTTCGCGGTGGCCGAGTGCCTCGCCAACGTCGGGAAGCACTCCGGCGCCACCCGTGCGTGGGTCTCGCTCTCGCACGCCGACGGTACGCTGCGCGTCGAGGTTGGAGACGACGGCCGTGGCGGCGCGCGCCCCGATCCCGCCCGGGGGACGGGGATACTCGGCATGATGCGCCGGCTGTCGGCGTTCGACGGCACCCTGGCCATGTCGAGTCCCGCCGGTGGTCCCACTCTCGTCGTGATGGAGGTCCCGTGCGCGTTGTCGTCGGTGAAGACCACGCCCTCCTCCGGGACGGACTGACCCGGCTCCTCGAAGCGCACGGCTTCGAGGTGGTGGCTGCCGTCGCGGACGCCCCGTCGCTGCGACGGGCGCTGCAGGCGCCGAGCGCCGAGGTGGCCGTGGTCGACGTACGGCTGCCGCCGACCTTCACCGACGAAGGGCTGCGCGAGGCGATCGCCGCTCGCGCGTCACGGCCGGGATTCCCGATCCTGGTCCTCTCGCAGTACGTCGAGCAGCTGTACGCCCGAGAGCTCCTGCAGAGCGGGGACGGCGCGATCGGCTACCTGCTGAAGGACAGGGTCTCCGACACCGCGGCGTTCGTCGACGCCCTGCGCCGGGTCGCGGACGGAGGCACGGTCCTCGACCCGGAGGTCGTCGCGGCACTCCTGGCCCGGCCGCGTCGAGGCGACCCGATCGACCGGCTGACGCCGCGCGAGCGAGAGGTGCTGGGGCTCATGGCGGAGGGCAGGTCGAACGCGGCCATCGCGGCGCGCCTGTTCGTCACCGACAAGGCGGTCAGCAAGCACACCAACAACATCTTCGCGAAGCTCGACCTGCCGATGGACGGTGACGACCACCGCAGGGTGCTGGCAGTCCTCGCGTACCTGAAACGGTGACCCGGCCCGCCCTGGGCGGTTGGACCGCTCTCGTGAGCGCCGCAGGCACGGTCTACCACTCTGGCCGCCGTACTACTCTGGCGGCCGTGGCCGACTGGGTGACGATCTCCTCCCTGGCCACGGCCGGGGGCACCCTGGTGCTCGCCGTGGCCACGTTCGGCTCGGTGCGATCGGCGAACCGCGCGGCCCGGGCCGCCGAGCGGTCGATGCTGGCCGCCCTACGGCCGCTCCTGCTCCCGTCGCGGCTGCAGGACCCGCCACAGAAGGTCGGGTTCGCCGACGAGAAGTGGCTGGTCGTGCCGGGCGGCGGAGCTGCTGCCGAGGTCGGCGACGACGCCGTGTACCTTGCCCTGTCGCTCCGCAATGTCGGCACCGGCCTCGCCGTGCTGCACGGGTGGAGGTTCTATCCGGAGCGGATCCTGGGCGGGGATTCGGGGCACGCTCCGCTGGAGGAGTTCCATCGGCTGTCGCGCGACCTGTACATCC
>JAWWPH010000379.1:0-3993 GCA_033850875.1 Nocardioidaceae bacterium
CCTTGAGTCCGCTCGCGCCCCTGCACAACCCACCCGCCCTCGAAGGCGTCGACGCGGTACGGGCTGTCTGGCCGGAGCTCGCGCAGGTCGCCGTCTTTGACTCGGCGTTCCACCACACCATGCCGGCGCGGGCGTACCGCTACGCCGTGCCACCCGAGTGGTACACCGGCCTCGCGGTCCGCCGGTACGGCTTTCACGGCACCAGCGTGCGATACGTGAGCGAGCGGGCGGCACGTCTGCTCGGCCGTCCACCGGAGGACCTGGCGCTCGTGGTCGCGCATCTGGGCAACGGGTGCAGCGCCACGGCAGTGCTTGCAGGACGTTCGGTCGACACGACCATGGGGCTCACTCCGCTCGAAGGGCTCGTGATGGGGTCGCGGTCCGGCGACGTCGACCCGGGGCTGTTCGGGTACCTCGCCCGACAGTCGTCGATGTCCAGCGAGGAGGTGCTGGACACGCTCAACACGCGAAGCGGGCTGCTGGCGCTGTCGCGGATCGGCAACGACATGCGCGAGATCCAGGCCGCGGCCGACGGCGGCGACCGCGAGGCCGCACTCGCGGTCGACGTCTTCGTCTACCGCCTGGCCAAGGCCGCCGCGGCGCTCGTGGTCGCGATGGGTCGCCTCGACGCGCTCGTCTTCACCGGCGGTATCGGCGAGCACAGCGGCCCCGTACGCGCCGGCGTCGTCGGCTCGCTGGGCTTTCTCGGCCTGCGGCTGGACGAGGCCGCGAACGCAGCCGACGGCCGCGATACGGGAGGGCGGATCGACGGCGGCGCTACGCCGGCCGCGCTGGTTGTCGCGACGGACGAGGAGCTGATGATCGCCCAGGACACGATCCGCCTCGTCGGCGGCACCTGACCCGCAGCGCCAACGGGTGCTCAGGCCTGCAGGACGTCCTCGAGGTGGATCGGCAGGTCGCGGTGCCGCACACCGGTCGCATGGTGGACGGCGTTCGCCACCGCGGCGGCAGTGCCGACGATTCCCAGCTCCCCGATGCCCTTCGTCCCGTTCGCATTGAGGTGCGGGTCGTCCTCGTCGATCCAGCTCACGTCGATGTCGACGATGTCGGCGTTGGAGGCGATGTGGTAGGTGGCCAGGTCGTGGTTGGCGTAGTCGCCGAACGCAGCGTCCATCACGCCCTCCTCGTGCAGCGCCATCGACAGCCCCATCGTCATCGCGCCGACGAGCTGCGAGCGAGCGGTCCGGGCATTCACGATGTGGCCGGCGGCGAAGACCCCGACCATGCGCGGCACCCGGATCTCCCCGCTGTCGACGTCGACGTGCGCTTCGACGAACTGCGCGCCGAAGGCGTGGCGGCTGTACTCCTCCAGTGCCTTGACGTCGTCGTTCGTGTTCTCGGTCGCCGTGAGCCCACCGTGCGGGACCTCGCCACCGGCGTCTCGTACGAGGGCCGCCAGCGAGCGGGCGGCCTTGGTGACGGCCCAGCCCCAGGAGTTGGTTCCTGTGGAGCCTCCGGCGATCCAGGCCTTCGGCAGACTGGTGTCCCCGATGAGGATCGTCACCTGCCCCGGACCCACGTCGAGGGCCGCGGCGGCCAGCTGCAGCAGAGCGGTCCGGGCCCCCGTCCCGATGTCGGTCGCGTTGATGGACACGGTGTACATTCCCTGCTCGTCGACCGCGGCGCGGGCCGTCGCGGGTAGCACGAAGACCGGGTACGTCGATGCCGCCATCCCCGTGCCCACCAGCCAACGGCCTTGCCGGCGAAGACCCGGGCGGGGGTCACGCCCGGCCCAACCGAAGCGCTCTGCGCCGGCACGCAGGCACTCGACCAGATGGCGGCTCGAGAAGGGTCGCCCGGTGTGCGGGTCCGCCGCCGGTTCGTTGCGGATCCGCAGCTCGACCGGGTCGAGGGAGGTCGCAGCGGCCAGCTCGTCCAGCGCTGACTCGAGGGCGAACGACCCGGGGCACTCTCCGGGGGCCCGCATCCACGACGTCACCGGGACATCGAGGCGGACCGCCCGATGGCTGGTACGGCGATCCCGCGCGGAGTACATGACGCGGCTGATGTCGGCTGCCGTCTCGACGAACTCGTTGAGCGCGGCCGTCTGCACGATGACGTCGTGGCTGATCGAGCGCAGCCGTCCGTCAGGGTCCGCGCCGAGCCGCATCCGCTGGATGGTCGGTGAGCGGTAGCCGACCATCGAGAACATCTGCTGCCGCGTGAGGCACAGCTTGACGGGTCGGTCGACGACGCGCGCAGCGAGCGCAGCAAGCACGACATTGGGTCGGGGCGTGCCCTTCGAGCCGAACCCCCCGCCGACATGGCTGTTGACCACGTGGACCTGCTCCTGGGGAAGGTCGAAGAGTTTGGCGAGGGTCTGGCGCACCTCCTGTCCACCCTGGTTCGAGTCGTGCAGGGTGAGCGCGTCACCGTCCCACTGGGCGAGGGTGGCGTGCGGCTCCATGGGGTTGTTGTGCTCGGCGGGCGTCGTATAGGTCGCGTCGACCTGTACCGGGCTGGTCGCGAAGGCGGCGTCGGGGTCACCGACCACGGCGTCCGCATCGTCGTCGTCGGGCTTGTACAAGGTCGCATGGTCGGCCGTCAGCACCGTGTCGTGCGCCTCGGCTTCGTACGCGACGTGGAGCCGGCCGGCTGCCTCGCGGGCACCCTCGAGCGTCTCGGCGACGACCAGGGCGACGATCTGCCCGCGGTAGGAGACCCGGTCGTCCTGCAGGACGCTGAGAGTCGGGTCGCCGGTGTCGCCCAGGCGCGCGGCGTTCGCGTGCCAGACCACGGCCAGGACATCGCCGCAGGCGCCGTCGTCCACCGACGTCACCCGCCCGCGTGCGATCACGGACTGCACCGGCCAGGCGTAGCAGACTCCTGGGGCGACGTACTCGTAGGCGTACCGAGCCTGGCCGGTCACCTTGTCGACGCCCTCCACCCGGCTCATGGACGCGCCGATCAGGCTGCCCGTTGCCGTGGTTGTCACTTCGCCTCCTCGGCCTGGTGCTCGGACAAAGTCGTCAGGGTCGCGACGCTCAGGTTGGTCGCGAGCCGCACCTTGAACGCGTTGTCCGGGAGCGCGTCGGCGGCCGCGAGCTCGGCCCTGACCGCGGCGCGGAACGCGTCCGGCGAGGCCGGCCCGCCGCGCAGCGCCTCCTCCGTGGCGTATGCCCGCCACGGGCGTGGCGCGACGGCGCCG
This sequence comes from Nocardioidaceae bacterium, assembly GCA_033850875.1. GTDB lineage: Bacteria > Actinomycetota > Actinomycetes > Propionibacteriales > Nocardioidaceae > DASQEH01. The sequence goes on from JAWWPH010000379.1 coordinate 3,170, forward strand.
AGGGCGAGGCGTACGTCGACCACGTGGCCGTCCTGGACATCGAGGGCTACCGCCACCGCACCCACGGCGAACGCGTAGGACGCGCGATCTCGCGCCTTGCGGTACATCGAGTGCTCCGTCAGGCGGCTGGGCGCCGGCAGCTCGACGGCCGTGACGAGGTCACCGTGGGAAAGAGTCGTGTCTCGCGTCGGGTCGTCGCCGGGCAGCCGGTAAAAGTCGTCCAGCCGCAGGATGCGGTCGCCGTCGGGGCCGGTGACGTGTACCCGCGCGTCGAGGGCAGCCAGTGCCACCGCCATGTCGGAGGGGTGGGTCGCGATGCACGCGTCGCTGCCGCCGAGAATCGCGAGATCGCGGTGGATGCCGGTCCGGGCCGGGCACCCGGAGCCCGGCACACGCTTGTTGCACGGCTTCGTCGCGTCCTGGAAGTACAGGCAGCGGGTGCGCTGCAGCAGGTTGCCCCCGACCGTCGCCATGTTGCGCAGCTGCCCGGAGGCGCCGGCCAGCAGTGCCTGCGAGAGCACCGGGTACAGGCGGCGAACCCGTCCGTCGGCGGCCAGGTCGCTGTTGCGTACGCCCGCGCCGATGAGCAGGGAGCCGGAGGCGGTTTCCTCGACCGTGGACGGGACGGCCCTCGTGACGTCCACGAGGAGATCGGGGCGGGCGACGCCGAGCCGCATCAGGTCGACCAGGTTGGTCCCTCCGCCGAGGTAGGCGCCGCCGGGATGGCTCGAGAGGAGGTCGACGGCCGCCCCGGCTGTGGTCGCGACCTCATACGCGAAGGCCTTCACCGCGGCGCCGCGGCGACGTCGAGGATGGCGGGGACG
>JAWWPH010000395.1:0-3210 GCA_033850875.1 Nocardioidaceae bacterium
GGACGAGCAACGCCTGCACGAACTCGGCTACGCACAGGAACTCATGCGGCGGATGTCCGGGTTCTCCAACTTCGCCGTCTCGTTCACGATCATCTCGATCCTGTCCGGCTGCCTGACCCTCTACGGGTTCGGGATGAACACCGGCGGCCCGGTCATGATCGTCTGGGGCTGGCCGTTCGTCGGGCTGATGACCCTGCTCGTCGGGCTGGCCATGGCCGAGGTGTGCTCCAGCTACCCGACCGCCGGGGGGCTCTACTACTGGGCCGCCCGCCTCGCGCCGCGCAACGCCGCCGCCTGGTCGTGGTTCACCGGCTGGTTCAACTTCCTCGGTCAGGTCGCCGTCACCGCGGGCATCGACTTCGGCGCGGCGTCCTTCCTCAACGCGCTGCTGGACCTGCAGTGGGGCTTCTCGGCGACGCCGGGGCACACCGTGCTGCTGTTCGGCCTGATCCTCCTGCTGCACGGGGCGCTCAACAGCTTCGGCGTGCGGCTGGTCGCGCTGCTGAACAACGTCAGCGTGTGGTGGCACATCGTCGGCGTGCTGGTGATCGTGGGGGTGCTCGCGTTCGCCCCGGCGCACCACCAGTCGGCGTCGTTCGTCTTCGGGCACTTCGTGAACAACACCGGCTGGGGCTCGACGCTCTACGTGGGGCTGCTCGGCCTGCTGCTCGCCCAGTACACGTTCACCGGCTACGACGCCTCGGCGCACATGACCGAGGAGACCCGCGACGCCGCCACGGCGGGGCCCAAGGGCATCGTCATGTCGATCGTCGTGTCGCTGGTGGCCGGGTGGGTGCTGCTCATCGGGCTCACCTTCGCCATCCAGGACTACGCCGGGGAGGTGGGCTCGGACACCGGCGTCCCGCCGGCGCAGATCTTCCTCGACGCCGTCGGTGCCACCGGCGGGAAGCTGCTGCTGCTCATCGCGATCGGCGCGCAGCTGTTCTGCGGCATGAGCTCGGTGACGGCGAACTCGCGGATGATCTACGCGTTCAGCCGGGACGGCGCGCTGCCCGCCTCGCGGCTGTGGCACCGGATCAACCCGCGCACCCGCACGCCCACCAACGCCATCTGGCTGGCCGCCGTCGGCGCCTTCGTGCTCGGCCTGCCCTACCTGGTGAACATCACCGCGTACGCCGCGGTCACCTCGATCGCGGTGATCGGCCTGTACATCGCCTACGTGATCCCGACGTTCCTGCGGCTGCGGCTGGGCGACCGGTTCGAACCCGGCCCGTGGCACCTGGGCCGGTGGAGCCGGCTGGTCGGCACGATCGCCGTCGCCTGGGTCGTCGTGATCACGATCCTGTTCATGCTGCCGACGACGAGCCCGGTCACCGCCGACACCTTCAACTACACGCCGATCGCGGTGCTGGCCGTGCTCGGCTTCGCCGGCATCTGGTGGCTGGTCTCGGCGCGGAAGTGGTTCACCGGGCCGAAGGTGCAGGGGAGCGAGGCGGAGCTCGAGGCCGTGGAGCACGAGCTGGAGTCCCTCGGCGGGGCGGGCGCATGACGCTGGCGGTCGACCAGCTGCGGATCCTCGTCGACGCAGGGGACGTCGACACCGTCGTCCTCGCGTTCACCGACATGCAGGGCCGGCTGCAGGGCAAGCGTTTCCACGGCCGGTTCTTCGTCGACGAGGTGCTGCCCCACGGCACCGAGGCCTGCAACTACCTGCTCGCCGTGGACGTCGACATGAACACGGTCTCCGGCTACGAGATCTCCTCCTGGGAGCGCGGGTACGGCGATTTCGCGATCCAGCCGGACCTGACCACGCTGCGGCTGCTGCCGTGGCAGCCGGGCACCGCCCTGCTGCTCGGCGACGTCGAGTGGCTGGACGGCACCCCGGTGCCGCCCTCGCCGCGCCAGGTGCTGCGCCGTCAGCTCGACAGGCTCGCCGAGCGGGGGTGGACGGCGCTGGCGGCCACCGAGCTCGAGTTCATGGTCTTCCGCGACACCTTCGAGTCGGCGTGGTCGCGCGGGTACCGGGAGATGACCCCGGCCAACCAGTACAACGTCGACTACTCGGTGCTGGGCACGAGCCGGGTCGAGCCGCTGCTGCGCGCGATCCGCACCGGCATGGCCGGCGCCGGGATGACCGTGGAGTCGGCCAAGGGGGAGTGCAACCTCGGCCAGCACGAGATCGCCTTCCGCTACGCCGACGCGCTGACCACCGCTGACTCCCACGTCGTCTACAAGAACGGCGCGAAGGAGATCGCCGCCCAGGCGGGGATGAGCCTGACGTTCATGGCCAAGTACGACCAGCGGGAGGGCAACTCCTGCCACCTGCACGTCAGCCTGCGCGACGGGGAGGACCGCCCGGTGTTCGCCGGGGACGGCGCCCGCGGGTTCTCGCCGGTGTTCGAGCACTACCTGGCCGGCCAGCTCGCCGCGCTGCGGGAGCTCACCCTGCTGTTCGCGCCGAACATCAACTCCTACAAGCGGTTCGCCGAGGGCAGCTTCGCCCCGACGGCGGTCGCCTGGGGCCTGGACAACCGCACCTGCGCGCTGCGGGTGATCGGCCACGGGCACTCGCTGCGGGTGGAGAACCGGACGCCCGGCGGCGACGTGAACCCCTACCTGGCGCTGGCCGCGGCGATCGCCGCCGGGCTGCACGGCGTCGAGAACGAGCTCCCGCTGGAGGAGCCGGTGGCCGGCAACGCGTACCTGTCGGACGCCCCGCGGGTGCCCGGTACGTTGCGGGATGCCGCGGAGCTGTTCGAGCAGAGCGCGCTGGCCCGCGCGGCGTTCGGCGACGACGTCGTCGACCACTACACGCACATGGCCCGCGTCGAGGTCGCCGCGTACGACGCGGCGGTGACCGACTGGGAGAGGTACAGGGGCTTCGAACGACTGTGACCGATGGACTGCTGGAGATCGTCAACCCCGCCACCGAGGAGGTCGTCACCACCCTCGAGCTCACCACCCTCGAGGAGACCGACCGGGCCATCGAGCGGGCCGCGGCGGCCTTCCCCGGGTGGCGGGCGGTGGCCCCGGGCGACCGCGCCCGGCTGCTGCGCCGCTTCGCCGACCTGGTCGACGCGCACGTCGAGGAGCTGGCCCAGCTCGAGGTGACCAACGCCGGGCACACGATCGGCAACGCCCGCTGGGAGGCGGGGAACGTCCGTGACGTCCTGAACTACTACAGCGCGGCGCCCGAACGGCTCTTCGGCCGCCAGATCCCGGTCGCCGGCGGCGTGGACATCACGTTCC
>JAWWPH010000418.1:0-5142 GCA_033850875.1 Nocardioidaceae bacterium
CTTCGACCGTGAGCAGGCTGGCGGACGCCACGTACGCGTCGAGCAGCTCCCGTCGCGTGGGTTGCCCGTGCTCGAGCACAGAGACGGCCCGATCGGCAAGCTCGGCGGCGTCCCCGAAGCGGCCGAAGACCTGGAGGCAGACCGAGCGGTGCACGTCGACGAGGGCTGCGGGGACCGGGTCGTCGAGGGTCTCGGCCGTCTCGTGTGCGTGCACGTAGACCTCGTCCGCCTCGCCGGCGCGCCCTGCATCGGTCAAGATGTCGCCGAGCCTGATCAGCAGGTCGAGCCGACTGCGGTCATCGGCGCCGAGAAGTGCGAGGGCGGCGCGGGTATGGCTCTCCGCAGCGGCCAGGTCGACCTGCTGCGCCTGCCGAGCGGCCCGGCCGTGCCAGTCCGCGGCCAGGGCGGCAAGCTCGGTGGCGAGCGCGTGCTCGCCACGGACGGCGGCCGTCAGCCGATGTGCCTGCGTGTAGTGATGGGCGATCACGGCGGCCTGCCGGCCGGCGGGCGCCCCGTCGCCGGATGTGACACCGATGTGCCACGCGCCGGCTGTGCGGTGGTGGGCAACGCGTGTCGCACGCGGGAGCTGGGACAAGGCGACGTCGGCGATCAGGGCATGGCTGAATGAGTACTCGGTCTCCCCGGCGATGCTGCTCGACCTGGACGGTCGCAGGTAGTCGCGACGCACGAGGTCGTGCAGGCGCTGCGCCACCTCGTCGGGGTCGTCCCCCGTGAGAGCGGTGAGGGCGCCGGTCCAGAACGTGTGGCCGACCACCGCGGCGGCCTGCAGCAACGACTTCGACTCGGGGGCCAGCGCGTCCAGCCGGGCGGCGATGACCGCCAGTACCGAGCCCGGCAGGGCGTCCGAGAGGGCCGCGAGCGCGCCGTGACTGCCCGGCCGTCCCGCCTGCTCGGTGACCATGTTGACGTACTCGCGCGCGTAGAGCGGGTTTCCGGCGGCCCGGGCGAGCAGGGCGCCGTGCACATCGGCCGGCAGCACCGCGGTGCCGAGCAGGCCGGTGACCAGCTGCGCTGTCTCGGTGTCGGACAGCGGTGAGAGTCTCAGCGTGGTGGTGTGGACGGCGCGCCGCGAGCCCCAGCCCGGCGTCGCGTCGTACAGCTCCGGACGTGCCGTCGCGATGATCACGAGGGGGACGTCGGCGACCCAGTCGAGGAGGTAGTCCAGGAACTCGAGCAGAGCCGGGTCGGCCCAGTGCAGGTCCTCGACGACCATGACCAGTGGGCTCACAGCGGCCAGCGCCTCCAGGAACCTCCGCCAGGCCGCGAAGAGCTCCTCCCGGGGCGACACGGGGGCTGGGAGTCCCACCAGCGCTGCCAGCCGTGCCGTCAGCCAGGACTCCTGGGAGGTCAGGTCGGTACCGTGGACCAACGCATGGACGGTGTCGGTGAGCTTCTCCGCGGCCTGCGTAGCGGTGTCGGTGTCGAGGATCGCCGTCTGGGCCTTCACGACCTGCGCGAGCGCCTCGAACGTGACGGCGGCGCCGTACGGCGGGCAGCGTCCCTGCCGCCAGCAGACGAGCTCCTCGCGCCCGTCCGCCCAGTCGAAGAACGCCTGGACGAGCCGGGACTTGCCGAGCCCCGGCTCGGCGACGACGGTGACGAGCTGCACCGAGCTCTCCCGGACGGCACGCGTGTACACGCGTTGGAGCACGCCGAGCTCGTGCGCGCGCCCGACCATCGGCTGGGACACGTCGGTCAACGCCTCGCCCGCGGAGCCCCGTGGCCGTGTCGCGACCCATACCTCCAGCGGGGCGGCCTTGCCCTTGACGGTGACCGGGTCATGGGCGTCGTACTCGATGAACGCGCGGGTGGCGTCCCGGGTGGAACGGCTGACCAGGACCCGACCCACGGGGGCAGCGGTCTGCAGCCGGGCGGCGGTGTTGACCACGTCTCCCGCGAGCATGCCCTCGCCGCGCTCCGGACGGGCGCCGGTCGACACCACCGCCTCACCGGTGGCGACCCCGATCCGGACCTGCAGGCCGATCTCGTACTCGGAGCTGAGATCGCTCACTGCTTCGAGCAGCTCGAGGCCGGCCCGGACCGCTCTCTCCGGATCGTCCTCGTGGACCACCGGGGCACCGAACGCCGCCATGACGGCGTCTCCGATGAACTTCTCGACCGTACCGCCGAACCTCTCGATGACGACGCGTGCCGTCGCGTGGTATGGCGACAGTGCCGCCTGAACCTCCTCGGGGTCGGCGCCGTCGGACGCGGCCGTGAAGCCCACCAGGTCACAGAACAGGACGGTCACGACCTTGCGTTCACGCCGGGCCGGAGCGGCGGCGGCGTCGAGGCGCATGCCGCAGTCGCCGCAGAACCTCATGCCCTCGGCGTTACCGAAGCCGCAGGAGCGACACAGCGCCATCGCAACACCATAGGGCCGGTGCCGGCGCCCAGGGCCGGCACGCGGACCGGCAGGCTCGCACCCGGCCCCACCCGGACGTGGTGAGAGTCATACCGGGTGTGCCTGCCAACCGTCGCTGGCGAGGCACGATCGGCCGTAGCCTGCATGGGTGGCAGACGCACCGATCGGGATCTTCGATTCGGGCTTCGGTGGGCTCACCGTCGTCCGGGCGGTTCTCGACCAGCTTCCGCACGAGCCGGTGCTCTATCTCGGTGACACCGCGCGCCAGCCGTACGGACCGAGACCGATCCGTGAGGTTCGCGAGTACGCGCTCGAATGTCTGGACCACCTGGTCGCGGCCGGCGTCAAGGCTCTCGTGATCGCCTGCAACTCGGCCAGCGCGGCCGTGCTGCGAGACGCCCGGGAGCGTTACCCCGTCCCGGTGGTGGAGGTCATCTTCCCGGCGACGCGGCGCGCGGTCGCGGCGACCCGTACCGGCCGGGTCGGCGTCATCTGCACCGCCGCCACGAAGGCGTCCATGGCGTACGACGATGCGTTCGCCGCGGCTCCTGGAGTGGTCCTGACGACACAGGCCTGCCCGCGTTTCGTCGACTTCGTCGAGAGCGGGGTCACGAGCGGCCCCGAGCTGGTCGCCGTCGCCCGCACCTACCTCGACCCGCTGGTCGCCGAGGGCGTCGACACGTTGATCCTCGGCTGCACGCACTATCCGCTGCTGACCGGTGTGCTGTCCTTTGTGCTCGGGGACGGGGTCACGCTGGTCTCCAGTGCTGAGGAGACGGCCAAGGACGTCTACAGTCTGCTCGTGCGACGACAGCTCGAGCGTCCCCAGGACCTGCCACCGCCGCGGCACCGCTTCCTCACGACGGGGCGGCCCGGCGAGTTCCGCGAGCTCGGGCGACGGTTCCTGGGCCCGGAGCTCGACGAGGTCGACCAGTTCGCCTGGACGGTCGCATGAGGCTGACGGTCGTCGGCTGCTCGGGCTCGTTCCCCGGGCCGGCCTCGCCCGCGTCGTGCTACCTGATCGAGGCGGCGCACGAGGGTGGCACCTTCAGGCTGGTACTCGACCTGGGCAGCGGTGCGCTCGGCTACCTGCAGCGCTACGTCGCACTCGAGTCGGTCGACGCCGTGATCTTGTCGCACCTGCATGCCGACCACTGTCTCGACATGTGCAGCTTCTACGTCGTGCGCAAGTACAACCCCTCGGGACCGATGCAGGTCCTCCCCGTGTACGGCCCCGAGGGCACCGGCGACCGCATCGCCCGCGCCTACGACCTCCCGTCGGGGGCCGCCATGAGCAACCAGTTCGACTTCCGCGGGTTCCCCGACCAGACGTTCGCGCTGGGACCGTTCCAGGTGAGCGTCGCGCTGGTGGACCACCCGGTGGCGGCCTACGCCATCAAGCTCGTCGATGCTGGCCGCACTCTCGTGTACTCGGGGGACACCGCGCTGTGTACGTCGCTCGAGCGGTTCGCCGAAGGGGCGGACGTCCTGCTGGCAGAGGCGTCGTTCCTGGACGCTTCCGACAACCCCGGTCACCTGCACATGACCGGCAAGGAAGCGGCCTCGGTGGCGCAGCGGGCGCGGGTCCGTGAGCTGGTGCTCACCCATATCCCGCCCTGGCACTCGCCGGACGTCGTGCTGGCCGAGGCGGCCCCACACTTCGCCGGGCTCTCGTCGCTGGCGCGGCAGGGCGGCGTCTTCGAGATCTGACCGCCTCGGCGGCGTCGGACGCAACGGATGCGGGACGAAGCGTCGCGTCGCCGGCGTGGCCGCTCGGTAGGGTCGCTGCATGACCCGCGCCGACGGCCGCCGCGCCGACGAACTCCGACCGATCACCATCACCCGCCACTGGCTGGACCATGCAGCAGGCTCGGCCCTGGTGGAGTTCGGAAGGACCCGCGTGCTGTGCGCGGCGAGCGCCAGCACGGGCGTCCCACGCTGGCGCAAGGGGAGCGGTCTCGGCTGGGTGACGGCCGAGTACGCGATGCTGCCGAGCTCGACGCACACCCGCTCGGACCGCGAGTCGGTCAAGGGCCGCATCGGCGGACGCACGCACGAGATCTCGCGACTGGTCGGACGCTCCCTTCGCGCGGTGATCGACTACCGGGCGCTGGGGGAGAACACCATCGTGCTGGACTGCGACGTGCTCCAGGCCGACGGAGGCACCCGTACCGCGGCGATCACCGGCGCCTATGTCGCGCTCGCCGACGCGGTGGCCCATCTCCGCGGCGAGCACGCACTCACCGGGGAGCCGCTGACCGGGTCGGTGGCCGCCGTCTCCGTGGGGATCGTCGACGGTGAGCCGCGGTTGGACCTGCCCTACGAGGAGGACGTGCGTGCCGACACCGACATGAACGTCGTGATGACGGGAGCCGGGGCCTTCGTCGAGGTCCAGGGGACCGCCGAGACGACGCCGTTCGACCGGGTCCTGCTCGACGCGTTGCTCGACCTCGCGGTCGACGGTTGCCGCGAGCTGACGGACATCCAGCGGCGCGTCCTGGCGTCGTGAACCGCGTCCTGCTGGCATCCCGCAATCCGAAGAAGCTCGCCGAGCTCCGGCGCGTCCTCGTCCCACTGGCGCCGGGCATCGAGGTGGTGGGGCTCGGCGACGTGGCGGAGTACCCGGAGCCGGCCGAGACGGAGCCGACGTTCGAGGGCAACGCCCTCCTCAAGGCCCGTGCCGCGGTGGCCGCGACCGGTCTGCCCTCGATCGCCGACGACAGCGGGCTGTGCGTCGACGCCCTGAACGGGATGCC
>JAWWPH010000421.1:0-2823 GCA_033850875.1 Nocardioidaceae bacterium
GGGCTACGGCCGCAGCGGCGACAGGAGCCGGCGGAGCAGCGTCGCCGTCGGCGCGCTCCTGCTCACAGGCCTGGCCGGGATGGCGGTCGGCGCCTACGCCCTGCTCGACGCCACGACGCCGCGGTACCTGGCCACGCCGGTCCTGATCGCCGGGGTCGTCCTTGGATCGGTCGGGCTGCTGCTGTCCGGGCGACGCGTCGCCCGGACGTCGTACCGGCCCGACCACTGGTACGCCGCCGAGATCGTTACGGCCGGGTCGGGACTCGCGGCGGCGCTGCTCTCGTTCGTCTCGGCCCGGGTCGACCCGTTGGACCTCAACCCGTCGGTGTACCCGCTGACCTGGCCGCAGCTCCCGCTGCTCGCCCTGGTCGCGCTGCTGCTGGGACTGGTGCCGGTCGTGGCCGCGCCGCCTCCCGTGACCGCGGAGGCAGCGCCGTGATCAGGTTCGACGGCTTCAGCTTCTGGTACCCCGACACGGCCGCCGAGACCCTGCGCTCCGTGCGGCTGCAGATCGCCGAAGGCGAGCTGGCCCTGGTCGTGGGCCGTACCGGCTCAGGCAAGTCGACTCTGCTGAAGTCGGTCAACGGCCTGGTCCCCCACTTCACCGGCGGGCACGTCGAGGGCAGGGTGACGGTCAATGGCCGCGACCCGCGGCGGCACCCGCCCCGCGAGCTCGCGGACACCGTCGGGGTGGTCGGTCAGGACCCGTTGGCCGGCTTCGTCACCGACACCGTGGAGGAGGAGCTCGCCTACGGCATGGAGCAGCTGGGAGTCCCACCTCAGGTAATGCGCAGACGGGTCGAGGAGACCCTCGACCTGCTCGGGATCGCCGCGCTGAGGCGCCGGGCGCTCCGCACCCTGTCCGGTGGTGAGCAGCAGCGGGTTGCGCTCGGCTCGGTCCTCACCTCGTCGCCGCGAGTGCTGGTCCTGGACGAGCCCACGTCCGCACTGGACCCGTCGGCCGCCGAGGACGCCCTCGCCGCTGTCCTCCGGCTCGTCCACGACCTGGGCGTGACGGTGCTCGCGGCCGAGCACCGGCTGGAACGGGTCGTCGAGTACGCCGACCTGCTCGTCGTCGTCCACGACAACGAGGTCGGGGCCGGCTTGCCGCAGACGATGCTGCGCGACGCACCGATGGCTCCTCCCGTCGTCCAGCTGGGACGGCTCGCGGGCTGGGACCCTCTGCCCCTGTCGGTGCGCGACGCGCGCCGGGTCGCCGGACCGCTCCGCGACAGGCTCTCCGGCGTCAGTCCGCGCGAGTACCGGCCCGTGCCGGGCAGCTCCGCCGAAGGGCTCGAGGTGTCGTCTCTCGTCGTGCGGTACGGCGCCACGGTGGCACTGCGCGGGGTCGACCTCACGGTCGCTCCGGGAGAGCTGGTCGCCCTCATGGGCCGCAACGGGTCCGGGAAGTCGTCGCTGCTGTGGGCCGTCCAGGGCGCAGGTCGCCGAAGCGGTGGAGTGGTCAGGGTCGCGGGCCGTGACCCGGCCCGCATGACGCGGACGGACGCCGCGGGGCTCGTGGCGCTGGTCCCCCAGCAGGCCGGCGACCTGCTGTACCACGAAGATGTCGATGCCGAGTGTGCCGCGGCCGACCGCGCCGCGTCGGCTCCCCCGGGATCCACCCGAACTCGCTTCGACGGGCTCGTCGACGGTGCGACGATCGCGGGGCACACGCACCCGCGCGACCTCTCCGACGGGCAACGGCTCGCGCTGGCGCTGGCGGTCCAGCTTGCGGCGGGGCCGCGGGTCCTCCTGCTCGACGAGCCCACGCGCGGGCTGGACTACACGGTGAAGGAGCGGCTCACGGCCATTCTGGCCGGGCTCGCCGCCGACGGGTGTGCCGTGGTGGTGGCCACCCACGACGTCGAGTTCGTGGCCTCGACCGCCTCGCGCGTCGTCGTGCTGGCGGAGGGCGAGGTCATCACCTCAGCCGCCACGCAGCAGGCGTTGGCGGGGTCGCCGGTCTTCGCCTCACAGGTCGCGAAGGTCTTGTCGCCGCAGCCCTGGCTCAGCGTGGGCCAGGTGGCCGAGGCGTTGTCGACGCCGGTGACGTCACGTGGCTGACCGGACGGACGTAGTGACCGTGCCGGGGGCTTCGAGGTGGCGCAGCGACTCCGCGGCGGTACGCCTCGGACCGCGTACGACGGCCGTGCTCGCCGTCGCCTCGCTCGCCGGGCTCGTGATGTTCACCTGGCCGCTTTTCGTCAAGACGACGCCTGGCAGTGTCGCCCACTCCTCCGATGCGCCGCTGGCGTTCATCCTCGTGCTGCCGTTCCTGGTCGCGATCGTGCTCGCCTCGTTCGCGGAGGGCGGCATCGACTCCAAGGCTCTCGCCATGCTCGGCGTCCTGTCGGCGGTCAACGCGGCACTGCGGCCGCTGGGTGCGGGCGTCGCCGGCATCGAGACGGTCTTCTTCCTGCTGGTCCTGGCGGGGCGGGTGTTCGGGCCTGGTTTCGGGTTCGTCCTGGGCTGCACGTCCCTGTTCGCGTCCGGGCTCCTCACAGCCGGGGTCGGGCCGTGGCTGCCGTTCCAGATGGTCGCCTCGGCCTGGATCGGGCTGGGAGCCGGCCTGCTGCCGCGGGGAGTGCGGGGGCGGCGTGAGATCGCGATGCTCGCCGCCTACGGCGTCGCGGCGGCATACGTCTTCGGCATGCTGATGAACCTGTGGTCGTGGCCGTACACGCTCGGAGCGGGCACCAGCCTGTCCTTCGTGCCGGGCGCGCCGGCGCTGAGCAACCTGCACCGCTTCATCGTCTTCTCGGTCACGACGTCCGCCCTGGGCTGGGACACCGGCCGGGCCGTCACCAACAGTGTCGCGATCGT
>JAWWPH010000488.1:0-6446 GCA_033850875.1 Nocardioidaceae bacterium
AGAGGAGAGCCCGAGCGCGCCGACGAAGGGGACGCCCGACACGTACAACCCCAGGATCGCGATGACGACGGTGCCGCCGGCGACAACCACGGCGGCACCGGACGTGGACGCCGAGCGGCCCGCCGACTCGACGACCGTCATGCCGTCGTCGAGCTGCTCTCGGTGGCGGGCGACCAGGAACAGCCCGTAGTCGATGGCGACGCCGAGGCCGAGGAGCGTGGCAACGGTCGGGGCCGTCGTGGGGAAGGTCAGCCCCGCGGCGATCAGCCCCAGCAGGCTCAACCCGGTGGCGACACTGAACACGGCGGCGATCAGCGGGAGCCCGGCCGCGACGATCGAGCCGAACATGATCAACAGCAGGATCAGCGCGAGCACCAGGCCGATGATCTCCGAGGTGCTGTCGTGCGCCTGCTGGGCGATCTGACCTGCGCCGCCGCCGTACTCGACGGTGAGGCCCGCCTTGCGGGCCGGCGCGACCGCGGCATCGAGCGTGTCGAGGTACGACGAGTCGAGGGAGGCCGGCACGACGTCGAACGACACGGGAGCATTGACGATGGTGCCGTCCTTCGACACCCCGCTCGAGTCCTTGGTGCTCAGCGGGTCGCTCGCGGAGACGACGTGTGGCAGCTTCGCCACCGACGCCATCGACGTCGACACGGCCGAGGCATCATCGGAGACCTGACCGCTCGTCGCGTGGAAGACGATGCTGCCGGCGTAGCCGCTCTTCTCCGGGAATTTCGCGTCGAGAAGGTTCAGGCCGGTCGACGACTCGCTCCCGGGCACCGTGTAGTTGTTCTCGAAGGTGCCGCCGAATGCGCGGCGGAGGCCGACGACGACGACAAGGACGACGATCCAGGCCGCGATGACCGCCCAGGGGCGCCTCGCAGCGCCGCGACCGAGCTTGTCCAGGAAGGCATGCATGGGGCAGGTCACCTCTCGGTAGTGGACCCCGATCGCGGCGACGCGCTGGGCCTGGGGCCCGCGGAGTTGCGCCGTTCGGGCAGCAACGTACCATCAACGGCCCCCGGTTTGACCTTTCCGTGACAGCGAAATTGCGCGTCGTGACCTTCGCGTCGTGATGACATACTGCCAGCGTGAGCGAGCACCTCACCGATGTCCGCTACGCGCGAAGCGGCGAGGTGTACATCGCGTACACGGTCGTCGGTGCGGGCCCGGTGGACATCGTCTTGGTCGAGGGCTACCTCACCCACCTGTCGATCCTGTGGGAGAACCCGGGGTACCGCCGCTGGATCGACCGGCTCGCGTCGCTGGCGCGGGTGATCCGGTTCGACAAACGGGGCATGGGACTCTCGGACCGGGTGCAGATCGGCACGCTGGAGGAGCGGATGGACGACGTCCGCGCCGTCATGGATGCCGCCGGATCCGAGCGAGCGGTACTGGTCGGCAGCTCCGAGGGCGGACCGCTGGCCATGCTCTTCGCTGCCAGCCACCCCGACCGCACCGAGGCGCTGCTGCTGGTGGGAGGGGAGGTCAAGGAGCGCACCACCGACGACTGGCCGTGGGGCGAGGCGACCCAGGCGCAGTTCGACGCGAGCCTGGAGGACACCGCGCGGGACTGGGGGACGGTGGCGATGGCGCCCGAGCGGTACGCACCGAGCGTCCCCGCCGCCGACCGCGACTGGCTGGTGCGCTGGTCCCAGCGCCTCATCCGCGAGGCGGCGAGCCCGAGCGAGGCCATCGCGTTCAAGAAGGTGGGCTTCGACATCGACGTCCGCTCGACGAGCAGCAGTGTGCACGTGCCCACCCTGGTCGTGCACATGACGGGGGACCGGGTCTGCAACATCGAGAACGGCCGCTTCCTCGCCCGTACCATCCCCGGGGCGACGTTCAGGGAGCTGCCCGGTGAGGACCACACGCCGTGGATGAACCCCCGTACTGCCGAGCGGATCGTCGCCGAGATCCAGGACTTCCTGACCGGTACCCGGGAGAGTGCGCAGCCCGACCGGCTGCTCACGACCGTTCTCTTCACCGACATCGTCGACTCGACCGCGACGTTGGTGCGGGTCGGCGACAGCCGGTGGCGTGAGCTGCTCGAGCTCCACCATGCGGCGGTCCGCCGGCAGCTCGAGCGGTTCCGCGGTCGCGAGGTCGACACTGCGGGGGACGGGTTCTTCGCCACGTTCGACGGCCCGGCCCGGGCGATCCGGTGCGCACACGCCATCGCTGACGCCGTTGCCGAGCTCGGTCTCCAGGTCCGAGCCGGCGTGCACACCGGAGAGGTCGAGGTGATGGGGACGCAGCTGGGCGGGGTGACGGTCCACATCGGTGCCCGGGTCGCGGCGCGCGCTGCCGCCGGCGAGCTGCTGGCCACGAGCACGGTCCGCGACCTGGTGGCCGGCTCCGGGATCACGTTCGTCGACCGCGGCGAGGCGGAGCTCAAGGGCATACCGGGAGTCTGGCGGCTCATGTCCGTGCCGCGCTGACAGCACGGCAGGCTTCGGGTCGCGCTTCAGGGTTAACCCTGCTTCCTCGCCGGCAGGTCCAGGGGCTGCACGCTGGACCGTACCCTCGCCGTCGGAGGACCATCGGGTCATGGACATGACCACTCTCATCGTCGACGACCACGCAGGCTTCCGGAGCTCGGCCCGATTGCTGCTGGAGATGGAGGGCTTCCGCGTGGTCGGCGAGGCTGCAGATGGAGCCGCGGCGGTGTTGGCCGCCGAGGCACTCGGCCCGGAGCTCGTCCTGCTCGACGTACAGCTCCCCGACACCGACGGCTTCGAGGTCGCACACACGATCCTCGGTCGCTCGCCCGGTACGCGCATCGTGATGGTGTCGAGCCGAGACGAGTCCGACTACGGCGACAGCGTGGTGCTGTCGGGGGCGCTCGGGTTCGTCGGGAAGGCCGCATTGTCCGGCCCCGCCCTTCGGGCCGTGCTCGCACGAGAGGCGGCGTAAGGCATGAGCACCGTCGCGGCCAGGCCGAGAGGAGCAGCCTGGCGGCCCGGCGATGCCGCGCTCAGGCGGCTGGCGTACACCATCTTCGGGGCGTGCGTCGCGGGGTACGCACTAGCCTTCGCCTTCGAGTTCCTCAAACCTTACGACCAGTCCGTCTCATGGGGCTCCGGCAGCGTCGCATTCGACATCGCCTTCGGGGTCGGGACTTCGTGCTTCCCCCTGGTGGGTGCGCTCGTCGTGCACCGAGACGCGCGTAACACCATCGGCTGGCTGATGCTGGCCATCGGCTGGGTGTGGGCGTGGAACGCGTTCACGGAGCTCTACGTCGTCTACGGGGCGCGCACCGACCCCGGTTCGCTACCCGCCGTGGGTCTCGTGGCCGCTCTCTCGAGCTGGTCGTGGGTCCCCGCCATCGGGCTGATGGGCACCTTCCTGATCCTGCTCTTTCCCGACGGGAGGCTGCCGTCTGCGCGATGGAGAGTGGTCGCCTGGGCCTCGGCGGTGACGGTGACCGTTGCATCCGTCGCCTTGCTGTTTCGACCGGGGACGTTGGACGACGCCCCGATCCAGGGGATCGAGAACCCGCTCGGCATCGAGGCGTTGAGGTCGTTCCTGGCCGTCCTCGCCGTCAGCCTCATCGTGCTCCCGCTCTGCATCCTCGGCTGTGCCGTATCCCTGGTCATCAGGTTCCGCAGGTCCCGCGGGCTGGAGAGGTTGCAGCTCAAGTGGCTCGCCACCGCGGGAGCGTTTGTCGCCCTGACATACCTGGTCGCCATGACGGCCTCGCTCCTCGCCGGTGGCCAAAACCCGGTTCCGGGCTGGGTCGAAGCACTGGAGGAGGCCGCGTTGGTGTCTTTCGCGGCGATCCCCCTCTCGATCGGCGTGGCGATCCTCAAGCACGGCCTGTACGGGATCGATGTGGTGATCAACAAGGCTGTCGTGTTCGGCGTGCTGGCGTCCTTCATCACCGCTGTGTACGTCGCCATCGTCGTGGGTATCGGCAGTCTCGCCGGCCATGGCGACCGGCCGAACCTTGCCCTGTCGATCACCGCGACCGCGGTCGTCGCGGTTGCGTTCCAGCCGGTGCGAGACCGCGTCCAACGGTTCGCGAACAGGCTCGTGTACGGGACGCGGGCCACGCCATACGAAGTCATGTCGGACTTCGCGGATCGGATGCGCAGCACCTACGCGGCCGCGGACCTGGTGCCGATGATGGCCAGGACGGTGGCGCAGGGGGTCGGAGCCCGCCGGGTGGACGTGTGGCTCGCGGTCGGCCCGGGGCTTCTCCGGGAGGTGACCTGGCCGCAGCTGCCGGCAGGACAGCTACCGCAGGCGACCGCCAACTCGATCACCGACCTGCAGGGCGACCGCGTCGTGCCGGTGCGCCATCACGGCGACCTCCTGGGCGCCCTCACCGTCGTGAAGCCGGCAGGCGAGCCGGTGACCCCGGTGGAGGACAGGCTGCTCGACGACGTCGCCGCACAGGCTGGTCTGGTCCTGCGCAACGCCCGGCTGATCGACGACCTGCGCAGCTCACGTCAGCGGCTGGTCACGACGTCGGACGAGGAGCGCCGACGGCTGGAGCGCAACCTGCACGACGGCGCCCAGCAGAACCTGGTCTCTGTGGCGCTGATGCTGCGGGCGGTGCGTGGGCGGCTCGGGCCGGACGACAGCGTCGGCGCTGCGCTCGACGTGGCGTCGGAGCACCTGGCGACCGCCATCGACGAGCTGCGAGAGCTGGCGCGCGGGATCCACCCGGCGATCCTCACCGACCGCGGGCTCGCGCCGGCGCTGCGGTCTCTAGCCGAGCGCTCGCCCGTGCCGGTCGTCGTCGACTGCCGGCTCACCGCGCGGCCGCCCGCCAATGTCGAGGGGACGCTGTACTTCGTGGCGGCCGAGGCGCTCGCCAACGTCGCGAAGTACGCCCAGGCCTCGGAGGTCACGGTAGGCGTCACGACGACCGACACCACGGTAACCCTGACCGTCGACGACGACGGTGTCGGCGGTGCGGACGACAACCGCGGCTCGGGCCTTCGCGGTCTCGTCGACCGCGTCTCCGTCGTCGACGGGACGCTCGGCATCTCCAGCCCGCGGGGTGGCGGTACGCATCTCACCTGCACCGTGCCCGTGATGGCAGCTCCACCGGCCCCGAACGACGACGCCTCGACCATGTCCACCGCGACGAAGGAGACGGTCGGGGCAGGCTCGTGACCGAATGTTCCACGCAGCCGCCGATCCGCGTCGCGCTGGCCGACGACTCGGTACTGCTGCGAGAAGGCGTGGCCCGGCTTCTCGGCGAGTCCGGGTTCGCGGTCACAGCCTCGGTCGGTAGCGCCGACGAGCTGATGGCACAGATCCGGCTCGACGCCCCGGACGTGGCGGTCGTCGACATCCGGATGCCGCCCACCTTCACCGACGAGGGACTTCGCGCGGCACACACGATCCGGGACGAGCTTCCCGCGGTAGCGGTCCTGCTGCTCTCGCAGTACGTCGAGACCGACTTCGCCTTGGAGCTCGTGGCCGGGGGCGCCGCGCGGCTGGGGTACCTGCTCAAGGACAGGGTGGCCAACATCCAGGAGTTCACCGACGCGGTACGCCGGGTGGCCGCGGGCGGATCGGTCATCGACCCTGACGTCGTGTCCCGCCTGGTCGGGCGCGCCCGCCGCGACAGTCCGCTCGACGCCCTGACCGAGCGTGAGCGGGAGGTGCTCGGCCTGATGGCGGAGGGGCGGTCGAACTCGGCGATCTCGAGCCGGCTGAGCCTGTCGACCAAGTCGATCGAAGGCTACGTGCGCAACATCTTCGCCAAGCTCGACCTCACGACGACCCCCGACGACCACCGCCGCGTGCTGGCGGTACTGACCTACCTGCGTACCTGACCTCGCCGCGTCAGGCGGAGTCGCGCGAGTTCAGGCGCTTCAGCATCGCGTTGTAGGCGATGAGCGTCGCCTCGTCGTCGTCGAGGTCGGTGGTGTCGTTGAGCTGCGCCGGCGCGTCCGCACCACGGCTCAGGTTGCCGGCGAGAGTACTGCGGCGTACCCCCTCGAGCCAGTTCCCGGCGGTCGCGTGGCTGGAGCTGTTCGTCAGGTACGTGAGCATGACCGCGACAATGAAGAGCATCATCAGCCCGTCGCCGAAGGCCCACATGATGCCGCCTCCGGTGTTGAGGTCGTGGACCGGGCTCGGCGCCCACGACGGCCGGTCGCGGGCGAGAGCCGGGAACATCTCGTGCGGGGACTGGAGGAACACGATGCCCACGACGGTGTCGGGTGCCATCGCGATGAACAGCACCACCATCCGCATGAGGTGCGGCGCCCGCCACCGGATGGGCTCGTCACCGAGCAACGGAAGCAGGAACAGGTAGCCGCCGACGAGGTACAGCACCTGCTCGCCCTCGTGCAGCGTCATGTCGGTGGCCATCGCGTTCATGAACGACGTCAGGTGCGTGCCGACGATGATCGCCGTGTAGATGGCCAACGCCACCAGCGGATGCGTCAGGACAGCGACCGGACGGGAGTGCAGCGCCC
>JAWWPH010000514.1:0-2727 GCA_033850875.1 Nocardioidaceae bacterium
GCGCGGGTGCTGCACCGACTGGAGCGAGACGATGTCCCGGCCGAAGACGACTTGCGGAATCCAGTTGGAGACCACGCGGACCTTGCGTTCCCACGACGGCACGGCCAGCACGTGGTACCCGCGGTGCATCAACCAGGCCGGGAACCCCTTGACCACGACAGGGCCGGACTGGAAGATCCCTCTGCCGATCCCGAGCGAGGCGACGACACCGAGGTTGTGATGGACGTAGGCGCGCGGGGGCCTGCCGCGGAGCGTGGCGGCGATGTTGCGGGCGAGGTGCTTGCCCTGGCGGACGGCGTTCTGCGCGTTCGGAACCGTGTGCGCACCAGGGATGGGTGAGGTGAGGTCGGGAACGGCGGCGTCGTCGCCGGCGGCCCACGCGTCCGCCACCGGTACGGCGTCCGTCCCGATCCGGAGGTCGGGGTGGACGACGAGCAGGCCGCGCTCGTCGATCGGCAGGTCGGTGTGGTTGGCCACCACGGGATTGGCGGCGTTGCCCGCCGCCCAGACGATCAGCTCCGAGTCGTACTCCGTGCCGTCGGACAGAACGACGTGACCGCCCTCGGCCGAGCGGAGCTGGGTGTTGAGGTGCACGTGGCCGCCCCGGGCCCGTAGCGAACGCACGACCCACTCGCCCGGGCCGGGCGACACCTCCGGCAGGATGCGGCCGCTGGCCTCGACGAGATGGAAGTCGAGGTCGGAGAAGCTGAGCTCGGGGTAGGACTTGAGCAGCGACGTGGCGAAGGACAACAGCTCTCCGAACCCCTCCACGCCGGTGAAGCCGCCCCCCACGAAGGTGACCGTGAGCAGTCGCCGGCGCTCCGGGCCTGGTGGGAGGACGGAGGCCTCGTCGAAGGAGACGAGGAGCCGGTCGCGGATGGCGACGGCCTCCTCGACGTGCTTGAGGCCGATGGCACGCTCGGCCAGCCCCGGGATCGGGAACGTGCGTGTCACCGCCCCAGCGGTGACGGCGATGATGTCGTAGCCCAGCTCGAATGGTGCGCCCTCGGCGGGGCGCACTGTCACGGTCTTGTGGGCATGGTCGATCGCGGTGACCGCGCCGGCGATCACTGTGGTGCGACGAAGGTGCCGCCGCAGGGAGACGGCGGCATGACGGGCCTCGATGGACCCGGCGGTGACCTCGGGCAGGAACGGCTGGTACGTCATGTACGGGCGAGGGTCGACGACGGTGACGGCGGCCTCGTCCCGCTTGAGCCTCTTCTCGAGCTTCCACGCGGTGTAGAAGCCCGCATAGCCTCCACCGACCACCAGCACCTTGGGCATTGCGGCCATCTCCTTCACGTACGTCACATCGCCTGCCGGGTGGACGGGCGGTCGATCCGGCCGGGCGACCGTAGTGCGCAGGCGGCGGCTCCGGACCGACGTATCGGACTCGAGGGTCGGTCGGTGAGCACGCCACTATGCCGCAGCGACGTCGGGGTGGCAATCGCCCTCTCGGTGTGGTCCGGGCGACGGGAGACGAGCGCGGAGAGGGTCAGCTGCTCATGATCTGGATCAGGTTGCCGCACGTGTCGTCCAGTACGGCCGTCGTCACCGGGCCCATCTGCGCCGGCTCCTGGGTGAAGACGACGCCGTGGCGCTTGAGCCGCTCCGTTTCGGCGTGGACATCCGCGACGGCGAACGACGTGAAGGGAATGCCGTCCGTGAGCAGCGCCTCCTTGAACGGGCCGACGGCAGGGTGGCCGTCGGGCTCCAGGACGAGCTCCACCCCGTCCGGGTCCTCGGGTGACACCACGGTCAGCCAACGGTGGTCACCGAGCGGGACCTCGGTCTTCTTCTGGAACCCCAGCACCTCGGTGTAGAAGCGCAGAGCCTTGTCCTGGTCGTCCACCAGGACGCTCGTCAGGTTGATCCTCATGTCCGGTCCCTCCTGTGGCCGCTCAGCCACCGCTCGACGATGATGTGCAACGGCGTCGTGTTCAGGTGGTGGTACTTGTAGCGGCCCTGCCGACAAGTGGTGACCAGACCCGCGCCCTCGAGGACGTCGAGGTGCTGGGAGACGGCCTGCCGGGTGGAGCTCAGGCCGTGCTTGGTGGCCAGCCGGGCGCAGAGCTCGAACAGCGTCTGACCGTCCCTGTCCAGCAGCTCGTCGAGGATCGCGCGCCGAGTCGGGTCCGCAAGGGCCTTGAACACGTCGCCCACCACGACAGGATAGGCAAGCAAGCACTTGCCTGACAACCTCTCGCACTGGAGATGGCTGGGCGGGGAATACTGGCGGCATGGCAAGGCCGCCTGCAGGCGCGAAGCAGTTCAACAAGGTCGCCGTCCGCCTCGCGGGGCACCGGTTCTTCCCGCTGTGGGCGGTGCTCCGGCATCGCGGCCGCAAGAGTGGCAAGGAGTACTCCATCCCGGTCGCCGTGATCGCTACGGACACGGCTTTCGTCATCGCGCTGCCGTGGGGGCGGGAGACGGACTGGGTACGCAACACCCTCGCGGCCGGGCGCTGCACCATCCGCTGGAAGGGCGTCGACTACGAATGCACCGATCCGACGTTCGTGGGCAAGGACGTCGCCCTCGCCGCGGCCCGCGGAGTCACCAGCCGAGCCCTGAAGCGCAGGGACTTCCCCCACGGGTTCATCCAGCTGACCCGGCACGCCGCTCCCTGACCTGTCGCGGTCGAGTGGGCGCAGATGTCGCGTCGAGTGGGCGCAGATGTCGTGTCGAGCGGGCGCAGATGTCGCCTCGAGCGGGCGCAGATGTCGCGTC